>JBGTIL010000385.1:0-13600 GCA_041745695.1 Chitinophagaceae bacterium
ATCATTCCTATCATCACATCAATGGTTTATTCTTCCTCATCAAAAGTCATTGCCTCACAAGTTGGTGGCAACAGTCTTACCAGCATGGCACGCTGAATATAAAATCTGGAAAACAGGCTCCATAAAAAAAGAACCCTGCAATTGCAGGGTTCTAACTCATTTCATCATTCCTATCATCACATCAATGGTTTATTCTTCCTCATCAAAAGTCATTGCCTGACGGGTTGTTTGCAACAGTTCGTATTCTTCTTTACTACCTACGATCATGTTCTCAAACTCTCTCAAACCAGTACCGGCAGGTATCAGGTGACCCGTGATTACATTCTCTTTCAGTCCGAGCATGTCATCAGTCTTACCCTGAATCGCAGCTGAAGACAACACTTTGGTTGTTTCCTGGAAAGACGCCGCCGAGATCCAGCTTGTAACACCCAAAGAAGCTTTAGTGATACCTAGCAAGGTTGGAGAAGATGTAGCCGGTTTTGCATCACGATAGTCTACCAGTTTCTTGTCGTTCCTGCGCAGGATCGAATTCTCCTCACGCAACTCACGAAGGCTGGCAATCTGACCAACTTTGATCTTGCCGGAATCTCCGGAGTCAACCACCACCTTCTTATCAAAGATGTAATCGTTCTCTTCAAGGAATTCAAACTTATCTGCCAGGTCTTCTTCGAGGAAGCGGGTATCACCCGGATCCACGATAGATACCTTACGCATCATCTGGCGAACAATTACTTCAACGTGTTTATCATTGATACGCACACCCTGCAAACGATACACTTCCTGGATCTCATTCACTACGTACTGCTGTACAGCGAAGGGTCCCTGGATGGCCAGGATATCCTGAGGCGCAATTTGTCCATCAGACAGGGGCGATCCTGCTTTTACAAAGTCGCCGTCCTGAGCCAGGATCTGGCGGGTAAGTGGCACAAGGTATTTGCGGGTAACACCATCTTTTGCTTCAATAATAATCTCGCGGTTACCTCTTTTAATGGAACCCATGCTCACCACACCATCTATCTCAGAAACAATCGCAGGATTGCTCGGATTACGTGCTTCAAACAATTCTGTTACACGCGGTAAACCTCCGGTGATGTCTCTTAGCTTGCCCAATACACGGGGTATCTTAACAAGTACCAGACCTGCTTTAACAGCCGAGCCTTCCTCTACTACAATATGACTGCCTGTAGGAAGGTTATATGATTTAATTTCTTTTCCTTCTACAAGAACTGAAGGAATCTTTGTTTTATCTCTTGTTTCGATAACCACTTTCTCGCGGTGACCGGTTTGTTCATCCGCCTCTTCGCGATAAGTAATTCCTTCCAATACGTTTTCAAACTTGAGTTCACCATCGATCTCCGAGATGATTACGTTATTGAACGGATCCCAGGTACAAATGGTTTCACCTTTGGTTACCTTCTGACCATCTTTTACATTGAGGGTAGCACCGTATGGAACGTTGTTGGTGATAAGCAAGCGGTCGTTCTTAGTGTCCATGATACGTACCTCACCAGTACGACCAATCACCACCTGCGCTTTGTCACCTTCGCCATTGACAGTTACCACTGAACGAACACCGTCGAACTGTATTGTACCATCGAATTTGGCAGGTAAAGTTGATTCTACTGACGCAGAACCCGCAACACCACCCACGTGGAAAGTACGTAAGGTTAACTGTGTACCCGGCTCTCCGATAGACTGGGCAGCGATAATACCGACCGCGTCACCTTTCTGAGCCAGGATACCCGTTGCCAGGTTTTTACCGTAACATTTCACACATGTACCGCGCTTAGCCTCACAGGTAAGTACCGAACGTATCTCAACTATTTCAAGTCCGATTTCTTCGATCTGTCTTGCAACAGCCGCAGAAATTTCTTCCCCTGCATTGATGATCAGTTGCTCCGTTATCGGGTTGTATACGTTATGCACTGAAGTGCGACCTTCAATACGATCTGACAATGGTTCGATAATGTCTTCATTATCCTTCAGCGCCGACGTTGCGATTCCGCGCAAAGTACCGCAGTCCTCTTCTGTGATTACCACATCCTGCGATACGTCTACCAGACGACGTGTGAGGTAACCGGCATCAGCGGTTTTTAACGCTGTATCTGCCAGACCTTTACGTGCACCGTGGGTAGATATAAAGTAGTCAAGTACATTTAGTCCGCCCTTGAAATTAGAAAGGATTGGGTTTTCGATGATCTCTGATCCTGTAGAACCCGACTTCCTAGGCTTTGCCATCAAACCCCTGATACCTGCCAGCTGCTTGATCTGCTGTTTGGAACCGCGGGCACCTGAATCAAGCATCATGAACACAGAATTGAAGCCCTGCTTGTCTGCAGCCAATTCGCGGATGAGGGTCTCCGTTATACGTGTATCTACACGCGACCAGATATCAACCGTTTGATTGTACCGTTCGTTATTGGTAATGAGACCCATGTTGTAGTTATCCCAAACCTCGTCTACTTCAACTTTGGCATTAGCAACCAACTGTTCTTTGATCTCAGGAATGATCAGGTCATTGATAGAGAAGGACAGACCACCCTGAAAGGCTGTACGGAAACCCAATGTTTTAATATCGTCAAGAAACTTGGCAGTCTTGGGTACGTTAGTGATTGTAATGATATCGCCAATGATTTCCCGAAGGTTTTTCTTGGTCAATAATGTGTTTACAAAACCAACTTCCCGCGGTACAAATTGGTTGAAAATAACCCGGCCTACCGTGGTTTCGATCAGCTTGTGCACCAGTTCATTTCCTTCACGCACATTCGCTTTAACGCGGATATGGGCGTGCATATCAATTACGTTTTCATTGTAGGCAATAAGTACTTCTTCTTCGCTGTAAAATGCCTTTCCTTCACCTCTTACCTTTTCAGTATCGGTTGATTTCTTTCCTTTCGAAATGTAATACAAACCCAACACCATGTCCTGTGAAGGAAGGGTAATAGGTGTACCGTTCTGAGGATTCAATATATTATGCGAAGCCAGCATGAGTAGCTGCGCTTCCAGTATAGCAGCGTTGCTCAAAGGAACGTGAACCGCCATCTGGTCACCATCAAAGTCGGCGTTGAAGGCTGTGGTTACAAGGGGATGAAGCTGGATGGCTTTACCTTCAACAAGCTTAGGCTGAAATGCCTGGATAGACAAACGGTGAAGCGTTGGAGCCCGGTTCAATAAGATCGGGTGACCTTTCAAAATATTTTCCAGGATATCCCAAACAATGGCTTCTTTTTTATCTACGAGCTTGCGGGCTGATTTCACCGTCTTTACAATACCACGCTCAATGAGCTTGCGGATAATAAATGGCTTGAACAGCTCGGCAGCCATATCTTTTGGCAGACCGCACTCGTGCAGTTTCATTTCTGGTCCTACAACGATAACCGAGCGACCAGAATAGTCAACACGCTTACCCAACAGGTTCTGACGGAAACGACCTTGCTTTCCTTTTAATACATCCGAGAGCGACTTCAATGCACGTCCACCTTCCGCTTTTACAGCGTTCGACTTACGGCTGTTATCAAATAGTGAATCGATCGCTTCCTGCAGCATCCTTTTTTCGTTACGAAGGATTACCTCTGGAGCCTTGATCTCTAACAGTCGCTTTAACCTGTTATTACGAATGATCACACGGCGGTACAGATCATTCAGATCTGATGAAGCAAAACGACCACCATCCAATGGCACTAACGGACGCAGTTCAGGAGGTATAACAGGAATATACTGCATCACCATCCACTCAGGACGGTTGGCAATTCTCGTTTGTGCGTCACGGAAAGATTCTACGACGTGCAAGCGCTTGAGGGCGTCTGCCTTCCGCTGTTGAGAAGTTTCAGTAGCCGCTGCATTACGCAGGTCGAAGGAAAGTTGATCCAGGTCGATGCGGGCAAGCAGATCGCTCACAGCTTCTGCACCCATTTTGGCGATGAACTTATTGGGATCTTCGTCGGGGAGGTACTGGTTATCTTTCGGAAGGGTTTCGAGGATGTCGAGGTATTCTTCCTCGGTAAGAAGATCACCGTAATTCTGACCCTTATCTGTACGTATACCTGCCTGTATTACTACAAAACGCTCGTAGTAAACAATAGACTCTAATTTCTTAGAGCTCATGCCCAGGAGGTAACCAATTTTGTTAGGTAATGATTTGAAATACCAGATGTGCACAACCGGCACTACCAGCTTGATGTGACCCATGCGTTCGCGGCGAACTTTTTTCTCAGTTACTTCCACACCGCACCGGTCGCACACAATGCCCTTGTACCTGATACGCTTGTATTTGCCGCAGGCGCACTCGTAATCTTTTACTGGTCCAAAAATCCGCTCACAAAACAAACCGTCTCTCTCAGGTTTGTAAGTACGGTAGTTAATGGTTTCAGGCTTTAACACCTCACCAAAACTTTTTTCTAAAATGGAGTCAGGCGAAGCAAGTCCGATCGTAATCTTCGAGAACGTTGGTCTCGGACGATTGTCTCTTTTATTAAAAGCCATCTTGTGTATTTGATGTTTGAGAGGTCAGAGGTCAGTAGCCAGTAGTCAGATTTCTGTTTTCCGATTTCTGTCTTCCGATTTCTGTCTTCTGATTTCTGTCTTCTGATTTCTGTCTTCTGATTTCTGTCTTCTGATTTCTGTTTTCCGATTTCCGATTTCTGTTTTCTGTTTTCCGATTTCAGATTTCTGACTACTGATTAGTCGTGAAACTTAAGATCCAGACCTAATCCTCTCAACTCATGCACCAGTACATTAAATGATTCTGGAATGCCTGGTCTTGGAATATTTTCACCCTTTACAATCGCTTCGTAGGTTTTTGCACGTCCGATGATGTCATCCGACTTCAGTGTTAGCAACTCCTGCAGGATGTTAGCAGCACCATATGCTTCCAGTGCCCATACTTCCATCTCTCCAAAACGCTGACCACCAAATTGTGCTTTACCACCGAGCGGCTGTTGTGTAATCAAACTGTATGGTCCGATGCTCCTTGCGTGCATCTTGTCGTCTACCATGTGGTGCAGCTTGATCACGTAAATGATACCTACTGTTGCCTTTTGATGAAACCGCTCACCTGTTTCTCCATCACAGAGATAAGTGTGACCGAACGTAGGCAGGTTGGCTTCAGAAATATATTTTGCGATATCATCTACCGAGGCACCGTCGAAAATTGGCGTTGCAAAACGCAGTCCCAGTTTCTCACCGGCCCATCCGAGTACTGTTTCATATATCTGCCCAAGGTTCATACGCGAAGGCACACCCAGGGGGTTCAGTACAATGTCGACAGGTGTTCCGTCTTCAAGGAAAGGCATATCTTCCTGGCGAACGATCTTGGATACAATACCCTTGTTTCCGTGACGTCCTGCCATCTTATCTCCCACTTTCAGCTTACGCTTTACAGCGATATAAACCTTGGCGAGTTTCAACACACCGGCAGGCAATTCATCACCTATCGAAATATTAAACTTTTCACGCTTGTATCTTCCTAATTCTTCGTTGAACTTGATGCTGTAATTGTGCAGGAGTACATTGATCTGCTCATCTACTTTGGCATCGCTTGTCCAGCCAAGAGGATCAACGTTCATGTAATCGATTCCGGACAAATTCTTCTGAGTGAACTTGGAACCCTTACCGATCAACATTTCGCCGAAGTTGTTGCTTACGCCTGCAGAAGGACGGTCCTTTAACAAGGTCTGGAGTTTTTCCAGCAACACTTCCATCAGGTCTGATACATTTTTTTCATGCACCTTCTCTAACTTCTCGATGGCTGCCTTCTCGCGAACCTTGGCATTCTTATCTTTCTTGGCACGCTGGAAAAGCTTTTTCGAGATCACCACACCTTCAACACCATTTGGTGCTTTCAGAGATGCATCTTTAGCGTCTCCGGCTTTGTCGCCGAAAATTGCGCGGAGTAATTTCTCTTCCGGTGTAGGATCCGACTCACCCTTTGGAGTGATCTTACCTATAAGAATATCGCCTTCCTTGATCTGGGCGCCTATACGGATGATTCCGTTTTCGTCGAGGTCTTTGGTAGCTTCTTCAGATACGTTGGGAATGTCTGGTGTTAGTTCTTCTTCACCCAACTTGGTATCGCGTACCTCGAGTTCGTATTCGGAAATGTGAACCGAAGTAAACATATCTTCTTTTACTACTCTTTCAGAGATTACGATGGCATCTTCGAAGTTGTAGCCTTTCCATGGCATGAAAGCCACTTTCAGGTTTTTACCAAGAGCCAGCTCGCCACCCTGGGTAGCATAGCCTTCGGTTAAAAAATCACCTTCAATCACGGCCTGTCCTTTTTTAACGGCTGGCTTCAGGTTAATAGAGGTCTCCTGGTTTGTTTTGATGAATTTGGTCAGCTTGTAAATGATCAGGTCGTCCTCGAACGACACCAGGCGTTGTTCCTCGTTGCGCTTGTAGCGAACATGGATCTCATTGGCATCAACAAATTCAACCACTCCATTGCCTTCTGCGTGGATTTGAATACGTGCATCACGGGCAGCTCTGCCTTCCAGTCCGGTGCCCACGATAGGCACATCAGGACGAAGCAATGGAACAGCCTGGCGTTGCATGTTAGAGCCCATGAGTGCGCGGTTCGCATCATCATGCTCCAGGAAGGGAATCAGCGAAGCACTCAGTCCAACAATCTGGTTGGGTGCTACGTCCATATATTGTACATCTGCCTTGTCGAGGATCGGGAAGTCGCCTGTTTCGCGGCTTACGATCTTGTCTTCAGCAAAGTTGTTCTTGTCATCTAAAGGCGTATTAGCCTGTGCGATTTTAGCGCTGTCTTCCTCTTCTGCACTCAGGAAAGTGAGTTGCTTCATTTCTACTTTACCGTCCTTTACTTTGCGGTAAGGCGTTTCAATAAAGCCCATCTCATTGATTTTGGCATGTACGCAGAGCGTAGAGATCAAACCAATGTTAGGCCCTTCGGGTGTTTCGATGGTGCACAACCGACCATAGTGGCTGTAATGGACGGCACGAACTTCAAAACCTGCGCGCTCACGACTTAAACCGCCCGGTCCGAGTGCGGAGATACGACGCTTGTGCGTGATCTCACTCAGGGGATTGGTTTGGTCAAGGAACTGCGAAAGCTGAGAGGTTCCGAAGAAAGAGTTAATTACAGACGAAAGGGTACGCGCGTTGATCAGATCAACAGGTGTAAACACCTCGTTGTCGCGCACGTTCATCCGCTCACGGATCGTTCTGGCCATACGTGCCAGTCCAACACCGAACTGAGCATACAACTGCTCGCCTACGGTGCGCACACGGCGGTTGCTCAGGTGATCGATATCGTCGATCTCTGCCTTACCGTTGGTTAAACGAACAAGGTATTTGATGATGAGGATGATATCCTCTTTCGTCAGGGTCTTCTGCTCGATTGGTGATTCTAAACCGAGTTTGCGGTTGATCTTATAACGACCAACTTCTCCGAGGTCGTAGCGCTTATCAGAGAAGAACAATTTATCGATAATACCGCGGGCAGTTTCATTATCAGGCGCATCGGCTCCCCGAAGCTGACGGTAAATAACCTGCACGGCTTCCAGCTCGGAGTTGGAAGTATCTTTATTCAGGGTGTTGTAAATGATCGCATAATCACCACCTACGTCTTCTTTCTGAACGAAAACGCTTTTGATGTCCATTTCAGAAATGGTATCGATAGCTTCTTCGTCGAGGATCGAATCACGCTCTAGGATCACCTCATTCCGCTCGATGGAAACAACCTCGCCGGTGTCCTCATCTACGAAGTCTTCTACCCAGCTGCGGAGCACACGTGCAGCAAGGCGGCGACCCAGGTATTTAGCAAGGGCTTTTTTATCTCCGTTAACCTCGTCGGCCATGCCGAACAACTCGAGGATGTCTTTATCGGTTTCATAACCAATTGAACGCAGCAGGGTAGTAACCGGGAATTTCTTTTTACGGTCGATGTAGGCATACATGATATTGTTGATATCAGTTGCAAACTCCATCCATGCGCCTTTGAAAGGAATAACACGTGCCGAATAGATCTTGGTTCCGTTCGGATGTACCGACTGACCAAAGAATACGCCGGGTGAACGATGGAGCTGTGATACTACTACGCGCTCGGCACCGTTGATCACGAAAGTTCCGCGGGGGGTCATATACGGAATGTTTCCGAGAAACACGTCCTGTACAATCGTTTGGAAGTCGATGTGCTCTTCGTCGTTACAACTCAGGCGCAGCTTGGCTTTGAGTGGAACGGCGTAAGTTAAACCGCGCTCCATACACTCTTCAATGGTGTAGCGGGGCGGGTCGATAAAATAATCGAGGAACTCGAGCACAAAGATGTTTCGTGTGTCAGTGATAGGGAAACTTTCTTTAAATACACGGAACAATCCCTCTACATTTCGTTTATCTGGCGTTGTCTCCAGCTGAAAAAACTCTTTAAACGACTGGATCTGGACAGCAAGAAGATCGGGGGTATCGGCTATATTTCCGATTTTTCCGAAGTTGATCCTGTGATTCGTTGTAGTTGCAGGCATATTAGATAAACCGATTTAATTTTTCAGACGTGGCAAATAGATTTCCTGCTAATCCCCTTTCGAAGAAAAGCATTGAAAATCAACTATTTAAGAATGAATTTGTGACGTCAAAATGTTTTTGGCCAAAACTTAAGGATTGCAAAAGTAAGTAATAAACCTACACGAACAAGATTTTTCACGTTATCAAATATAGCGCCATAAAACATTTTAATTATATTCTGAATTCAACAAACGAGCTATGAAATGGAGGGAAGTTGTGCGGGATTATCTTTATTTCAGCCGGAAAGACCGCATTGCCGTGTTCTGTCTCGTGGCGGTTATGGCGATCATCTATGCCCTGCCCACGCTGCTTCCGAACGTTGGCGAGGGTGCTTTGCCGGTAACAGATACTATGCTGCAGACAATGTTGAAAGGCGTACCCGGTGCTGCAGATAACAATGCATACGCAGACGATGACGCTCCGCATTACACCGACGGTTTCGCTGCTCCGCAGGCAGCACGTGTGCGACCTGGCGCCCCTTTTTATTTCGATCCGAACACCCTCTCCGCAGAGGGCTGGCAACGTTTGGGACTGTCGGCAAGAGCTTCCAAGACCATTATGAATTACAGGAGTAAGGGAGGCCGGTTTTATAAGCCGGAAGATTTAAAGAAGATCTGGGGACTTCCCCCGGGGTTTTACGAACGGGTGGCCGGGTACATCCGGGTGCCGCAGCAGGGTCAGAAAAAAAGCCCACTAACTTATAAGCCCGAGCCTGGCGCACGGCAGGAGAAACGAAATATGTCCATCGCTGATGTGAACGCTGCCGACACTTCGGCACTCATTGCACTGCCGGGTATCGGTAGCAAACTTGCCTCAAGAATCATAGCATTTCGTGACAGGCTGGGCGGATTTTATACGGTATCGCAGGTGGCGGAAACTTACGGGTTAGCTGATTCTGTTTTTCAGAAGATCGAACCTTTCTTGCAGGTAGACGCAGCAGGCATCAGGAAACTCAATATCAACACCGCTACAAACGAAGAATTGAAATTACATCCCTACATCAGGTGGAATCTAGCCAATGCAATTGTAGCATACCGGGCGCACCACGGTGACTTCAAGGATTTAAACGACCTGAAGAAAATCATGTTGGTAGATGAACAGACCTTTGAGAAGATCAGACATTACCTGCAGTTGTAGCAGCCCGATTCGTTGGCGATGATGAAGAAGCCTGACAAAGAATTCCTCCCCAAAATTTTGGGAATCACTGGCAAAAATAGAATCGTCTACCTGAAAAAAACAGGCGAATACAAAAAGCCCCCTGCGGTTGGCAGAGGGCTCATTATTTTAGAGACAAATGGGCTTAGGAGATTTCAACGTCCGCACCAGCTTCTTTCAGCTTGGCAACAATCTCGTCTGCTGTTCCTTTGTCAACACCTTCTTTAATAGGCTTTGGTGCACCGTCTACCAGGTCTTTAGCTTCTTTCAAGCCTAAACCGGTCAATTCTTTAACGATCTTCACCACGTTCAGTTTTGAAGCACCAGCTGCTTTCAGAATTACATTGAATGATGTTTTTTCTTCGGCAGGAGCAGCACCGGCACCATCGCCAGCAGCAGCGGCGACTACTGTTGCAGCAGCAGGCTCAATACCGTATTCTGATTTTAAAAAGTCTGCAAGGTCTTGTACTTCTTTTACTGTAAGACCTACTAATTGTTCTGCTAAGTTTTTTACGTCTGCCATTTTATTGTTTTTTAAAAACCGCCTTCATTGCTAGAGCTCCGGCGGAAGTGATGAATATGCCTTTAACTATCCGGCCAGGTATTTTACAAGTACGATAAACATGTTTATTCTGCCGCCGGTGCTGCCGCAACAGTGTCTGCCGCCGGAGCTTCTGCTGCAGGTGATACCGGTGCATCTGCCTGCGCTTCGGCAACAGGCGCTTCAGTAGCACCCGCATTTTGCTTTTCGTGGTGTTGCAACAAAGCTGCTAACACGCGCTTTACAGGCGACTGAAGCAATCCGATCACTTCGCCAATCATTTCATTCTTGGTTCTGATCTTGGTGAGGCTGGCAAGATTGGTATCGCCGGTGTAAATATCACCATTGATAAACGCAGCCTTTAACTCCGGTCTTTCGCCTTTAGATTCCTTGCGGAAAGTAGAGAGAATGAGAGCGGGCTCTTTCGGATTTTCAGAGAACATCAGTGCAGTAACGTTATTCAGGGAGTCGAACATACCCTTGTAACTATCATTGCCCATTGATTCAAGTGCCTTCCTGATCAGGGTATTCTTAGCCACTTTCATTTCAACCTTCTTGTCGAAACAAACACGGCGTAGCTTAGATACCTGAGCCACTGTCAGTGATTCTGTATTGGTAACGTAGAAGTTGTCGTATTGAGAAAATTTCTCCTTTAACGCTTCTATTACTTCGTTTTTTTGATCCTTTGTCATTTTTGTAAGTTTTACTCTCAAAGAGTAGAGCTGTTATAAGCCTGCTCTTCATGAGAAGATTAGGTAAGGCTTATTGAACAAAAGATTTTGTGTCAACAGTAATACCAGGGCTCATAGTGCTTGCCATGGTAAGTCCTTTTAAATAAGTTCCTTTTGCAGTGGAAGGCTTTGCCTTAATAATTGCAGAAATGAGTTCCTGGCTATTTTCAGCAAGTTTTTCAGGTGTGAAAGATACCCTGCCGATAGAGGCATGTATGATACCAGCCTTGTCAACTTTAAAAGCAATCTTACCACCTTTAACCTCATTTACAGCACCGGCCACATCGTTGGTAACCGTACCTGTTTTAGGGTTAGGCATCAGGTTACGCGGTCCGAGTATTTTACCAAGACGTCCAATCTTTGGCATCACTGCCGGGGTAGCAATGATTACATCAACATCGGTCCAGCCACCTTCTATCTTTTGAACAAATTCATCAAGCCCGACAAAATCAGCGCCTGCACCTTTTGCAGCACTCTCTTGTTCTGGTCCGCAAAGCACTAATACTTTTTTGGTTTTACCAGTACCATTCGGCAGTGAAACGGTACCACGAATTGCCTGGTCAGCCTTTTTAGGATCAACGCCTAAACGGATATGCAGGTCAACAGACGCATCGAATTTGCAGGTAGTGATACCTTTTACCAAGGCTGATGCATCTTTCAAAGAATACATCTTGTTAGCATCAACCTTTGCGTTTATTGCTTTTCTTTTTTTGGGAATAGTTGACATTGTAATCTGTTTTTAAAAAGTAAGTTCCCCATCTTAGGGGGTGGGTTATTTTACAGGGGCACCATCTACGGTGATTCCCATGCTGCGGGCTGTACCTGCTACCATGCTGGCAGCGCTTTCGAGGGTGAAGGCATTAAGATCGGCCATTTTATCTTTGGCGATGTCTTCCACCTGAGCCCAGGTTACTTTGCCCACTTTAGCCCGGTTACTTTCTTTGGAACCTTTCTGGATTTTCGCGATTTCCATCAGCTGAACAGCTGCTGGCGGTGTTTTGATTACAAAGTCGAATGATTTGTCTACATACACAGTAAGCAAAACAGGAAGCACCTTTCCCATTCTGTCCTGGGTGCGGGCATTGAACTGCTTACAAAATTCCATGATGTTGACACCTTTTGAACCCAGAGCGGGTCCGATCGGAGGTGCGGGGTTAGCCTGGCCACCTTTGCACTGCAGCTTTACATAGCCGCTGATTTCTTTTGCCATTTTCTATTTGATTTATTGGTTCAAGCGACACATTTTACTGCCTGATGCAGTATCGGGTGTCTCCCAAATTCCTCATTTATCCCTTCTACGGGATCACCGCGTTTATAATAACTAAGCGCGGACACTGAAAGAACTGCTTTTGGGAGCGCGAAGGTAGGCATTTGGAACACTAATTCCATCAGGAATCAGAAATTATTCTGTTCTTGAACCGCTAAAACGCCGGCTGGCAGGCATACTACCCTTACCTTCCTTTCTGCTCTTTTTTAAATCTATATAATCGAGAAAATAAATAATGCGCACAGAAAGGCTGTTACCATGCGGGCTTTGCAGGGTGTGGTTTAGATTTTTAAAGTAGTGGTGATTTGCAAAGTTGCTTTGGTTCACGTTCTCATTTTTCCATACGACGTTGATGAAACTGCCCGGCGCAAACTGGCGAACGTATTCAGCAAACAGGGTGAACTGATTAAAAGCAAAATTGTTTCTATTATAATTCGCCGAAGGCGTGTAAGGCTCAAGAGAACCGTCACGCTCCAGGCGGAAGAAATTGTTTTTTTCAACCTCGCTCCAGTAATGCCTGATACTGATATTGATGCCCGACTTATTATTAAAACTGTATTTGGCTTCAATCTCATTTTCTGTTGTCACCCGGTTGCGGAGAGCGAATACAGCATTAGCTCCCTCCCGGTTGTCGAACCCAATGTTATTGGAGAAAGGCTGGTAACTCACCTCCTGGCTTAAGGATAATTTGTCGCTGAAACGGTAGCGATGAAAAAACCCAAGGTAATAACTGCGTCCTTTAAAAAGTTGGTGCCGGCTGGCGTTGAGGCTGGTACCGAATGAATACTTTTTAGCGTTGTTCGTCTCAAACCAGGCTTCTGTTATGAACTTACGTGGAGTCCGGAACAGGTCTTTTCCATTGGTTTGTGCCTCGTAAAAATCATTTCCTCCCGGGTTGTAGCCTATAAATCCACCCACCCGCCACAAATTCTTCAGTTGCGTGTTGGCATTGACGTTAGTATAAAAATTCTGGTACTGATTGCCCTTAAACGTGCGGCTATAGCCTGCATTATAATTAATCCGGAGTTGGTTGAACCATTTGCCAGGCTTGATCCACTTATAGCCCATATAGAGCGAATGGTCGAGAAAGTTTTTTGTTCTGAAATAGCCGAGGTCTGCAATATTAAAAAAGTCATTAACCAGCTCCTGCGAGAGTTCAAAATTAAAACGTCCACCTGTTTTGCTAAAGCCTAAGGTATGCGAATACCCCGTTTTATTTTGCCTGTCTGCCTCCGACAGCTGGCTTGCAGCCACTTTGCCGCTCCAGTTGTACGTGTTTTTTTTGTTATTGATATTAAACAGCGCCGCGCTTACATTGGCATCGCGGCTTGAGCCATTCCGTAACACATTGGTGTTGATGAAGGAAACCGACGAATTATT
>JBGTIL010000386.1:0-5464 GCA_041745695.1 Chitinophagaceae bacterium
AACGGGGTATCTCCCCTCGCATGATTAAATGTGTACGCTGTCAGTAGCGTGTACGTAATACTAAGTGCCGGTTCACGCTACCTCTTCAACCGTGATCATATGCTCTACCTTTTTCACCATGCCCAGTATCTGGTCTGTGGCTTCCACTTCACGAGTAGCGTTCATCTTATTTAAACCCAGCGCCTGTAATGTAAGCTTCTGGCGCTCTGGCCGGTCGATAGGACTTTTAACCAGGGTAATTTTTATCTTTTTCATTGTCATCACTTTTCCGTTGTTGCAGCTTCCATCACCCACGGGCAATTCAAGGAAACGCACAAACTGTTTGTTATCCGTTAAATACTCTTTTCAGAGAGATGCGTCTTGTTCTGGAAACAGATATGGGTTCACGAAGGAGCGCCAATGCTTTAAAAGTTGCTTTCACCACGTTGTGTGGATTCGCTGAGCCCAGTGACTTTGCAAGAACGTCGGTAATTCCTGCGCTCTCCAATACAGCACGCATAGATCCTCCGGCGATTACGCCTGTACCATGCGCAGCAGGCTTGATCAGCACTTTGGCAGCGCCTTCCTTGGCAAGCTGGTCGTGAGGGATCGTACCATGCATTACCGGTACTTTTATCAGGTTCTTTTTAGCGTCTTCAATACCTTTTGTAATGGCTTCCTGAACTTCTTTGGCCTTACCCAAACCGTGTCCAACCACACCCTGCTCGTTGCCTACAACAACCAGTGCAGAGAATGAAAAAGCACGACCACCTTTAGTAGTTTTCACTACACGGTTAATCGCCACCACCTTTTCCTTCAATTCGAGGTCGCCTGCTTTTACTTTGTTTAAAATTGCGTTTGCCATTATAAATTTGAAATTTGAAATTTGAATTTGTGTATGCGATCGAGCCGCATAATGTACATTTTCTCCTTTGCTTTAAAATACAAGACCACCTTCCCTGGCGCCTTCCGCCACTGCCTTCACCCTGCCATGATACAGGTTGCCGCCACGGTCGAATACCACTGTTTCAATGCCGAGCTCTTTCGACTTCCGGGCAATCACCTGTCCTACCAATTTTCCTTTTTCTGCTTTCGGCGCTTTTTGAGCAGCAATATCTTTATCTCTGGAAGATGCCGACGCAAGTGTTACTGCGTTCACATCGTCTATCAATTGGCAATATATCTCTGTATTGCTCCGAAAAACAGACAGACGGGGCTTTTGAGCCGTACCGGAGATCTTCGCCCGGATACGAAAGCGTATGTTTTTTCTTCTTGTTAATTTCGCGTTTGTTCTCATTTCTGTAAATATTTATTTCACGATTCTGCCGTAAAATTTATGTGCGCTGAATATCTGTTAACACACTTGCGACCCAAGCCTGCAAGTGTTCTTATCTTTCTTTTAAAGTTATCTATCACGCCAGGACCGGTTTACTTACCCGCAGCTTTACCAGCTTTCTTACGAACAACCTCACCCATATAACGGACACCTTTTCCTTTGTAAGGCTCTGGCTTACGCAGGCTTCTGATTTTAGCAGCTACTGCACCGATAAGTTGTCTGTCAATACCATTCAATGTAATGATTGGGTTCTGACCTTTCTCCTGGGCAGTTGCTACTTTAAGCTCCTTTGGTATTTCAAAGATGATGTTGTGAGAATAACCCAGTGCCAGGTCGAGAACGTTGCCCGAATTAGCAGCCTTGAAACCCACACCGATCACTTCCAGTTTCCTTTCGTAACCATCGGTAACACCTTTTACGAGATTGGCAAGGAGCGCCCTCGACAAACCATGCAATGCCCGGTGACGGATCTGGTCGGTGGGACGGGTTACATTGATCTCGCCATCTTTCACATTCACGATAATGTCGCGGTCAATAGACTGCTTCAACTCTCCTTTCGGACCCTTTACTGTGATAACGTTATCGTTGCCGACACTTATCGTTACACCATCCGGAACTATTACTGGCTGCTTACCTATACGAGACATAATATTAAAATTGACGATTATGAATTATTCATGGTTCGAAACTCATCCCAACGTGTTCAGTTCCGTATAGAGAACTTAGATTGTCTGTTGGTTTGTTTAGCACAGGAAACCACCAATCGCTTCCCGGCTTTTGCTTAATAGATATAGCAAAGTACCTCACCACCGATGTTCTGCACTTTGGCTTCTTTGTCTGTAAGCACACCCCGGGAAGTAGAAATAATGGCGATACCCAAACCGTTCTTCACCCTGCGGAAGGCCTCCGGCTTAGAATAATGCCTCAGCCCCGGCCGGCTAACTCTCTCAAGGCTGTGAATAGCAGGCTGCTTGGTAGCCGCATCGTATTTAAGGGCTATTTTAATCACACCCTGTTTGTTATCTTCCTCGAATTTGTACTTCAGGATATATCCCTGATTGTACAAGATCTCGGTCAAGCGCTTTTTCAAATTAGAAGCGGGAATCTCCACAATTCTGTGACCTGCCATCTGGGCATTTCTAATTCTCGTTAAAAAATCTGCGATTGGGTCTGTTACCATATTATATCCTCCTACGTCGCGCCGAAGCGTGATAATTGGAACGTTTACTTCCTGTAATTAATGTTTTTATAGTTCATCATCCACCGATCTCTGCTTAATAAAGACCAGGAGCATGATGGGCTGCCTACCAGCTTGCCTTCTTCAATCCGGGTATCATTCCGTTCAATGCCATATCGCGAAGGGCGATCCTGGAAATTCCAAAGTAGCGGCTGTAACCTCTTGGACGACCAGTCATCTGGCAGCGGTTTTTCAGTCGAACTTTAGATGAGTTCTTCGGAAGTGCATCGAGACCCGACCAGTCACCAGCAGCTTTTAAAGCCTCTCTCTTGTCGGCATACTGTGCAACCATCTTTTCTCTTTTCCGCTGTCTGGCTTTAACCGATTCTTTAGCCATAATTTATCTGATTTTGAAATTTTAATATACTTGATTCACCAAAGGATTACTGAACAGGCTCTGCTTTTTTAGCATTTCTAAAAGGCATACCGAGCTCTCTCAGCAGTTCATAAGCTTCCTCGTCATTTTTTGCGGTAGTTACCAGCGTGATGTCCATACCCGTTATGCGGCTCACCTTGTCGATGTCGATCTCCGGGAATATGATCTGCTCGGTTACACCCATTGTGTAGTTACCTCTGCCATCGAACGACTTTTCGTTCACACCTTTGAAATCACGAACCCGTGGCAGTGCCACTGCGATAAGACGGTCCAGAAACTCGTACATCTTCTCTCCGCGCAGCGTAACCCGTGCTCCAATGGGCATATTCTTACGTAGCTTAAAGTTGGAGATGTCCTTCTTAGACATCGTAGCAATTGCTTTCTGTCCGCTAATGGTCGTTAATTCATCCAGGGCGATGTCTACCAATTTCTTGTCCGTCACGGCTCCGTTAACGCCACGGTTAAGGTTGATCTTTTCCAGCCGGGGCACCTGCATGATCGACTTATAATTAAAGCGCTTCATCAACGCCGGAATTACTTCAGCCTTGTATTTTTCTTTTAACCTGGGAGTGTTTATTGCTGTTGCCATTATTTAATTACCTCCCCTGATTTTTTTGATGTTCTAACTGTTTTACCACTGTCATCTTTGCTGCGCTTTACTTTCGAGCCTTGCGTGCCATCCCACAACATTACATTGGAGATCTGCATCGGTGCTTCCTGCTTCAAGATTCCACCTTTGGTATTCTGCGCTGAAGGCTTTGTATGCTTTGTAATAATATTTACGCCTTCTACAATCACTTTGCCTTCGTCTACCAGCACTTCTTTTACCAGCCTCGGCTTTTTTAAGTCTTTGTCGTCACCAGCAATAACCACAACCTGGTCGCCTTTCCTGATGTTAAACTTGGCTTTAAATCTTGTTTTCATTCTTTTACCTCTCGGTTTTTAGCTTATCCTGATACTGCCAGGATTATTTATAATATCAGCGGTAATAGCTCTAGCCAACCGCCATCACTGAACATTTTTAAAGTACCTCTGGCGCCAATGAAATGATCTTCATATAACCCTTATCACGCAATTCACGTGCAACTGGTCCAAAGATCCTGGTACCCCTTGGGTCATCAGCAGCGTTTAAAATAACCACGGCGTTGTCATCGAAACGGATGTAAGAACCATCTTTTCTTCTCAGCTTGTTTTTGGTGCGCACGATCACTGCCTTGGCTACTGTTCCTTTCTTTATTCCACCAGCCGGAATTGCATCTTTTATAGATACAACTATCTTATCGCCAACCTTTGCATAACGCTGCCCGCTGTTGCCCAAAACACGGATACAAAGAACTTCTTTAGCACCACTGTTGTCCGCTACATTTAAACGGGATTCTTGCTGGATCATTTTATTTCAATTTTAGTTTCGATTGTCAGCAGCCTGGCCACCTTCAATTGAAACGTTATGTATAAAGTCAGGCGACCTTTTATTTTACTTTCTCTACTATCTCAACGAGTCTCCACCGCTTGGTTTTGCTCAAAGGACGGGTTTCCATAATGCGAACCAGGTCACCCGTGGTAGCTTCATTCTTCTCGTCATGAGCATGAAACTTGGAAGTCTTCTTTACAAATTTTCCGTAGATCGGGTGTTTCACCTTACGCTCTACAGCAACCGTAATAGTCTTCGCCATCTTATCGCTGGTGACGACGCCTATTCTGATCTTTCTTAAATTTCTCTCTTCCGCAGTTTGGGCGGGAGTTGTTGTTGTTTCAGCCATTGTTATCAGCTTTATGTTTTATGCCCGGGCTACTCTGAACCCCTGAGCACAAAAGCTATTATGCACTTAGTTGTTTCTTTTGTAATTCGGTCTTCAACCGGGCCAGCTCCTTACGTAATCCGCGGATACTCATTGGATTTTCCAGGGGAGAAAGAGCGTGCGCAAATTCAAGCTTCTTCAGGCGAAGCTCGTCTTCCTTGATGCGTGCAGTCAGATCTTCATTACTGATTCCCTGAATGCTTTTCTTAAATTCGACGGTCTTTGACATGTTCGTTATTTACAATTTCAAAATCAGTTATACCTGCTTATCACGCACCAATCAAGTCACGACGCATGATAAACTTGGTGGCTATCGGTAGTTTGCTGGCAGCCAGGTGAAGAGCGCCTTTGGCAACTTCTTCAGTAACGCCGTCAATTTCGAAAATGATGCGACCTGGCTTCACAACAGCAGCCCAGTACTCAAGGTTGCCCTTTCCCTTACCCATACGCACCTCTGCAGGTTTGTTGGTAATAGGCTTGTCCGGGAAAATGCGTATCCAAACATTACCCTCACGTTTCATGCTACGGGTAAGTGCCTGCCGGGAGGCTTCGATCTGCCTGTCGGTGATCCAATGATCTTCTAATGCTTTCAGTGCATACGAACCAAAGGAAATAGTAGTACCTCTTTTTGCATCACCCTTCATGCGGCCTTTCTGCATTTTCCTGTGTTTCGTCCTCTTTGGCTGTAACATGTTTGTATCTTTTTTTGGCTTAATTCTGTTTTAAACCAGTATTGT
>JBGTIL010000387.1:0-2834 GCA_041745695.1 Chitinophagaceae bacterium
TCGAGGATATCGAAGTCGACAATGTAGACCATGTATACAATTATAATTATGCTAAAGGTTTGTGGCAAACGGGCCAGCCCGTAACGGGTATCAGTTTTAGAAAAATAAAAGCAACAGGCATTCTAAGTGCTTTCAATATCGTTGGAGACGAACAACTCAATTTTAAGCTGGACGTTCAGGATTCCCGCTTTTCTTTCCGGGAAGGAACTGTTTACGAGGCAGCCAGTTTTGAAGGAGCAAAGATCTTGTCGCCTGCTCTAATCAATGCATCTAATTTTAGTGGACTAACACTTCGAAAGGTTGTTTTGGAAAAGAAAGGTTCGGAGCCGGTATTACACCTGGTTTCGGGGAAAGCACTGGCTCTTGATAAGGTTAATTTCATTACAGGAAGTAGCGCTACGCCCTACAGCCTTACGAAGATCGGGGTGGTGAAAAAGGAAAAGTTGACACTGAATAAAAGGAAATTGCAATAGAACCATTTCGATTGAAAGAGGCTCAGCACATGAGCGCAACCACAAATACAACAACGTTGATTTTCCACTTAATACTGTAAAAATGAATCTAAAATTCAATAAGTATTTGCTTCTCGTTTTCATTCAGGTTTTGCTCTTCACTACCTGTGGGGCAGGTCGTATAAAGTTTGCCGCAACTTCTCAGCAACCACCTGGCCAGAAGCGCTATTTGTATGTAGCCGTTCCGGGCATTCGGGATTATCTGGGGTATGGTGGACATGGGCTGTTAGTTTTCGATATAGACAATCAGCACCGGTTTGTAAAAAGAATTAAAACTGCTGGCCTGCATCCTAATGGCAAGCCATCAAATGTAAAGGGACTCGCAGCCAGTGTGTTTTATAACAGTATTTACATCAGCACATTGGAATCGTTGCAACGCATAGACATGGCAACTGAAAAAATTGTTTGGGAAAAACAATTTGATGGCGGCTGCGATCGAATGTCTATCTCCCCCGATGGTAAGATCATGTACCTGCCTTCGCTTGAAAAAGATTTCTGGAATGTAGTTGACTGTGGCTCAGGCGAAGTGATAGCAAAAATAAAAGTAACGAGAAGAGCGCACAACACCGTTTACGGACCTTCCGGTAACCGTGTTTACATGGGAGATATAGCCTCAGCACAGTTATTCGTTGCAGATCCTGGCTCTCACACCATTGTAAAGAAGGTTGGGCCATTTGCAAATTTTATACGGCCTTTTACAATCAATGCGGATGAGTCAAGGGTTTTTGTCACAGTAGACAGCTTGCTGGGGTTTGAGGTTGGCGATTTAAAAACAGGCACTGTTTTGAAACACATTGAGGTGGAAGGCTGGAGCCGGGGCCCCGTCAGGCGGCACGGGAATCCAAGCCATGGCATTGGCTTAACTCCTGCTGAAAATGAGATATGGCTGGCTGACGGGTACAACATGCGGTTGCATATTTTTAGTGCGCGGGAGCCCTACCAGCAATTGACCACGATCCCATTACAGGATATGCCAGGATGGGTAACTTTCAGCCTCGATGGAAAGTTTGCATACCCATCCAGTGGCGAGGTGATCGATGTTAAAACGCGCAAAATTCTTTTAACCTTACGGGATGAATTCAACAATAGCGTAGCAAGCGAAAAAATGATGGAGGTTCAATTGAATGGGAACAAGGCAGTAACTATTGGTGACCAGTTCGGGATTGGTCGCGCAAGGAAATAGACTTTGATTATGGTTCGCAACTGAGCCGTAGCTCCCACCTGTCACTGTATGATTTCCGGGTACGCAGCTTTACAATTCTACGCATTTGTACAAGCCACCATGTTGCGACCAAACCATCTTTGCCGTCAGCCATGTGTTTTGGATGATTTGGGAACGATCACATAAGTCTCCTGTATAACGTTTCAGTTGCTTTCGATTCCTGCCCTTCAGGTGTGATATTAAATGCAGTAATCAGTAGCTGGTTATCATCCACCATCTCGATAGTGGTACGCCAACCCCAGCGCTGCTCCACCTCTGGTGTTATATACGCATAGCCTCCCAACACCCGCATTTCGTTGTCCCCTTTATTGCCTTCCGAAAACATAATAGCCGAGTTGTTATGAAAGGAGTCAACCCAGGCACACTGAAACTTTTGCAGGTCGAGGTTGAATCCGTAAAGGGCCAAGCCTGTAATGGGCTTGCCGGCAAAGCCGCTTGTATACTCATGTAAAATAAACCGCCCCTCCAGTATCAGGCGCATGGTTCCGCTGATGGGCGATTCATCTTCCAGCTTCTCCGGGTCGAACCAGGTTTTCGTTGTTCCCTCCCAGGAGCCTTCCAGCATACTTAGGCGTAGATGCGCACCTGTCGTTTTTGAAAGTTCCAGTGCCTGACTCATAATTTAGGTGGGGGTTTATTCAATAAATGATGTCCAATAGACAGACTTTGTAGCGATTCACTTAATGCGAATCTACCAATTCAATGTTCATGGTACTTATCAAACCATTCTCAAAAGTATAAACATGCTTTACAATTCCGTCAAACAGTAAATTATCTTTTAAGTCTTTTACTTTTTGATGTACTTCAACTTCAAAACTACCGTTCATTCTTTTGATAAATCCGATGGGTTCCACGTTTGGATTAATTTCACTCCATTGTCTCGTCCAGTATTTTTTTATTTCGTCGTGTCCGTTGATATATCCTCCTTCCCAGGCCTTTGACCATTGCACATTTCGCTGCATTGTTGAAAGTGCTTTCGCTATATCTCTTTCGTTGAAAGCGGAATATGCTTTCCTAATTAATTCGTCCAGTTCGTTTGACATAGATACTGCGATTTAGTAGAATGATAGAAGTCGATATTAGGAGCTTATTCGATGCGC
>JBGTIL010000388.1:0-4385 GCA_041745695.1 Chitinophagaceae bacterium
GAGCTATTCTTCAATATAGTCCAGGTCTTTGTGAAAAGTTTCCTGGGTGTAAAAAGACGCAACCACCGTTATTGCCATAATGATAATGGCTGTAATCCAGCCTCCTGTAATGTAGTCTGTGGCACTCCGCAGTGCTTTGAAAAGTGGCAGGATAAACAACGCCAGCATTCCGCGTACCATATTAGGAATGGTTGTAGCGGCAGTTGCCCTGATGTTAGTACCAAACTGTTCGGCAGCCATCGTAACAAAAATCGCCCAGAAACCCGTGCCAAAGCCCAGTCCGGCACAGATCCAATACATGCGCTGTGCAGAGCCATTCCATTGCGTGGTAAAAAACAAGAACATGAAAAAAGCCGTTATAAAATAGAAGATATACAGTGCTTTCTTCCTGCTTCGCAGTCGCTGGCTTACCAGCCCTATCAGCACATCACCAATTGAAATGCCTGCATAGGCATACATCAGGGCCCTGCCCGGATCAACAGCTTCAGCAATGCCCATACGATCGCCGAACTCAGCTGCAAATGTTACCAGCACACCAATCACAAACCAGGTAGGCAAACCAATTAATATCGACAGGCAGTATTTCCGGATCCGTTCACGGGTGGCAAAGAGCATAAAAAAATCGCCGCGTTTTACACCCGCGTTCTTCACCATATTATATAACCCCGACTCAACAACCGATACACGGAGAATAAGCAATCCCAGTCCGAGTCCCCCGCCAATGAAATAACAGGTGCGCCAATGAAAGTTCTCTTTCATGATAAAAGCAACGATAGCACCGGTTAAACCAATACCTGCTACCAGGGAAGTAGCAACGCCGCGCTTTTCTTTGGGCGTAAGTTCTGAAACGAGGGTGATACCTGCACCCAGTTCGCCCGCGAGACCGATGCCGGCTATGAAACGAATCAACTTGTACTGGTCAACCGTTTCTACGAAGCCATTGGCAATGTTGGCGAGCGAATACAATATAATTGAACCGAAGAGTACGCTGAGCCTGCCCTTCTTATCACCCATGATGCCCCAGATAATACCTCCGATGATGAGTCCCACCATCTGCCACATGATGATCCCTTCGCCATCAGTTGTGATTTGCTCTTTGGATAAACCCATAGACTGTAGGCTGGTGACCCGCACAATACCAAAAAGGAGCAGGTCGTAGATATCAACAAAATAGCCCAACGCGGCTACCACAACAGCCAGCGAAAAGATGCTTTTTTGCTTCGGCATACAGGAAACTAAAATTTTTTGCTCAATTCTTCGCCAGGGATTTCTTTGGCGATTTCTATAGTGGGAGATTTCTTTTTACTGAAGAACATCTTCCAGGCAACCGGCGCAGTTGTAATGAGAACGATCACGATCACAATTACTTCCAGGTGCGACTTAAGGTCGAAGCCAAATTGCGTGGCAACCCATTTTTGAAGAAAATGACCCGCCAGTACCATGCTTCCCACCCAGGCAAAACTGCCTATGATGTTGAAGAAGGCAAACTTTTTTTTGTCCATCGCTACGATGCCGGCGATGATGGGAGCGAAAGTGCGTACCAGTGGCAGAAACCGGGCACCGATGATGGCTACGCCTCCGTGCTTTTCGTAAAATTCCTTGGCCTGGTGCAGGTATTTCTGTTTGAAGAGAAGCCTATCCCGCCAGTTGTACATCGCAGGGCCTATCTTTCTTCCAAACCAGTAACCTACTGTGTTGCCGATGATACCAGCGAAGGAAAGCAAACCGATCAACACAGCCAGATCGAGCCACTCATTTCTTACAGCGCCCATTCCTATCAGGCTCAAAAATTCATAGCTGAGCCCCGGCGTATTAGCATCTATCTGGTGGGCATAAATACCGGCAACAAAAAGGAGCGAATCGCCGGGTAGAAAAAAACCTGCAAATAAACCAGTTTCCGCAAAAATTACCAGCAGCAAAATATACAGGCCGCCGTTTTCAATGATCCAGGTGACAAAACTATCCAACATTAATTTTTGCTTTTACTCTTAGAGAATATGGCTTGCAAATTAAACAAACATACTAACCCTGCCTAACCGTTGTCTAATTCACCTTCCCATTTGCTCACAACACTGGTGGCAAGTCCGTTACCAATTACATTGGTGGCAGTGCGAAACATATCGCAGAAATGGTCAATAGGTAGTATCAGTGCAACGCCTTCGGGTGGAATGTTAAACATGGCGCAGGTGGCCAACACTACCACAAGCGAGGCGCGCGGTACGCCTGCAATGCCTTTGCTGGTAAGCATGAGCACCAGTAGCATAGTTAATTGTGTGCCGAGTGACAAGTCGATACCGTAAGCCTGGGCTATGGCAAGCGAAGCAAAGGTCATGTACATCATACTGCCATCGAGGTTAAACGAGTATCCCAGCGGTAGCACAAAAGCAACGATCTTGTCTTTGCATCCAAAGCGTTCCAGTTCCTCGGTTAATTTGGGGAATACAGCCTCACTGCTGGTAGTACTAAATGCAATCAATAAGGGTCCGCTTATCCTGCGGAGCAGTTCCCGCATCCGGCCTTTCAGAATAGCAAAGCCCACGGTGAGCAGAATAACCCAGAGTATTGCAATACCCAAAAGGAAGTAACCAAAGTAGATGAGGTAAAATTGAAAGATGCCCAAACCTTTTGCAGCTACCACAGCAGCGATGGCACCAAACACACCAAACGGAGCGAAGTTCATCACGTAGTTCACCATCTTCAAAATGATGTGAGAAGCTACTTCCAGCGCATGCACTACCGGCTTCGTATAGTCGCCAATGGCAGATGCGGCCACGCCAAAAAAGATAGAGAATGCAACGATCTGCAAAATCTCGTTGGTGGCCATGGCCTCAATAAAGCTCCGGGGAATGATGTGGGTGACAAAGTTTTCGAGTGAAAAGCCTTCTGTTTTTCCCATGATGTCTTTTAATCCCGAGGTGTCGCCCTGGGAAAGATCGATATACTTACCGGGTTGAAACACGTTTACAAGCAGCATGCCCAGCAACAGCGAAACCAGGGAAGCGGTTAC
The DNA here is from genome assembly GCA_041745695.1 of Chitinophagaceae bacterium. Taxonomy (GTDB): domain Bacteria; phylum Bacteroidota; class Bacteroidia; order Chitinophagales; family Chitinophagaceae; genus Flavisolibacter. The sequence continues at coordinate 3,008 of JBGTIL010000388.1, forward strand.
AAACCAAAGTATGGCTTTGCCTCCCACTCTTCCTACAGTTTGCAGGTTGCCCAGCTTGGCAATACCAACTACCAGGGTAGTAAACACGAGCGGAGCAATGATCATTTGCACAAGGCGAATAAATATGTTGCTCAGTAACTTAATGTTTTTAGAAAAGCTCGCAATGAGTTCTGGTGAGCCCTGGGTATTGATGAAGTATCCTACTACGATACCCAATACCATCGCAATAATAATATAGCTGGTGAGCCGGTTTCCTTTTCTCATGGAGCAATTTTATATTCAGATTGCCGAAAATCGGTAAAAAATGGCATTGCTGGTAGATTTAATTACTTCTGCTGTTGCGGCTTGATCAAAAGAAAAATAGGGTTTCTGTAATTATTATTTATTTTCCGGCGGCATTTGTTAAGCGCCTCTGTAAAGGGCGCAAGCTGGTATAACGACTTTACCAGCTATGTACAAATCACGCAACGGAAGGGCTGCCCTTTTCAACAAACCATAAACCTTGCTATGACCGAACAACAACCCTCATTTAAACAATCGTTAGGGCTTCTGGATGCAACGATGATCGTTGCGGGATCTATGATCGGCTCAGGAATTTTTATCGTAAGTGCAGATATAGCACGCAATGTAGGAAGTGCAGGCTGGTTAATACTGGTTTGGGTGATCACCGGTTTTATGACGATCACGGCAGCACTCAGCTATGGTGAGTTGAGCGGAATGTTTCCAAAAGCAGGCGGGCAGTACGTTTACCTCAAAGAAGCTTACAACCCGCTGGTGGGTTTCCTGTACGGATGGAGTTTTTTTGCGGTCATTCAAACAGGAACGATCGCCGCGGTAGCGGTTGCCTTCTCCAAATTTGCCGGTCATTTTTTTCCCATACTTGAATTGAACGACGCTAACATCATTGCGGACCTGGGTATTGCCAAGATCCAGTACGCACACCTGCTTTCTATTGTGCTTATTGTGCTGCTAACGTACATCAATACGCGCGGCGTAAAAGAAGGCAAGGTGATACAAACCACCTTCACCATTGCAAAGCTGGCAGCACTGTTCGGGCTGATCATATTTGGCTTCCTGCTCGCTGCCGGTGATGGCTGGCAGGCTAACTGGTCCGATGCCTGGAATTCGAAGAGCCTGACCATCACAAACGGCTCTGTCAGTGCCGCTCCCGTGATTGGGCTCGCCCTGCTGGGCGCGATCGCTGCCTCTATGGTAGGATCTGTATTCAGCTCTGATGCCTGGAACAACGTCACTTTCATAGCAGGTGAGATCAAGAATCCGAAGAGAAACATCGGGCTCAGCCTTTTCCTGGGTACGCTGATCGTGACAATCATTTATGTTACTGCCAACCTCATGTACACCTACGTACTTCCACTCA
>JBGTIL010000389.1:0-3492 GCA_041745695.1 Chitinophagaceae bacterium
AGAATACCGGAAAATCACAGCCGTTCTCTCGAAACGGTTTGGTCTGGAACACATTGAAACTGCCCAGGATATTGCCAGTGATACGTTTTTGCAGGCCTCGGAAACATGGGGGATGAAAGGGCTTCCGGAAAATCCCACTGCATGGCTGTATGCCGTCGCCAAAAACAAGGCAAAGGATTACCTCAAACGCAATACGCTGTTTAACGAGAAAATTGCGAAGCAGATTACCTATGAGCTAAATGGTGTGGAAAATTCCGGTTCGGAAATCGACATTGATCTTTCGGACCGGAACATCACCGACAGCCAGTTACAGATGATGTTTGCGATCTGTCACCCGTCCATTCCGGCGGAGGCGCAGATCGGGCTGTCACTCAACATCCTTTGCGGTTTCGGTATAAATGAAATCGCAGCTGCGTTTTTAACCAACAGAGAAACCATTAACAAACGCCTTTTTCGTGCCCGGGAAAAGCTGCGTTCAAATCAGGTGAAAATTGAATTTCCGGAGGCGGCCGAAATTCAGAACCGCCTGGAAAATGTGCTTACCACACTGTATCTGCTGTTTAATGAAGGATATCATGCTTCCGGATGCACTGTAACACTGCGCAAGGATGTTTGCCTCGAAGCTGTCCGACTCACGAATTTGCTTCTGGAAAGTAAGCTCACGAGTCAGCCGTCCGTCTATGCATTGCTTGCATTGATGTGTTTCCATGCCTCGCGGTTCGAAGCCCGGATCGATTCCGAAGGAGAAACGGTGCTGTATGAAGATCAGGATGAAAAGCTCTGGGACGAAGACCTGATCCGCCAGGGCGAGCATTTTCTGAACCGGTCTTCATCGGGGAATATGCTATCGAAATATCACCTGGAGGCTGGGATCGCGTATTTTCATACCGTTAAAAATGACACAAAGGAAAAGTGGGAAAGCATTCTGCAACTCTACAATCAATTGCTGTTCATCGAATATTCCCCCATGGCCGCATTAAACCGAACTTACGCGTTGTCGAAAGCAAACGGGAAAGAAATCGCGATCCAGGAAGCAGAGAAACTGAATCTCACTGCCCACCATGTATACCATGCATTATTAGGTGAATTGTACACGGGCATCGACAATGAAAAAGCGGTGAATCATTTCAAAACTTCGCTGGATCTGACAAATTCCACAGCAGATCGGAAGGTGATTGTAAAGAAGCTTTCAGCTATGGGCTATTAGCCACTAGCCATTAGTCTTTTCGAGTCTACCGTCGTCCCTTTCCCCCCTCCTCCATTTCACCTCTCACCAATCGCCCTCGCAACTTCCTCCTTGTAATTTCTCCCGATCGGGATTTGGTGTGAATGGATGATGATTCGGTTGAGGTCGATGCGTTTTACTTTGTCTAATGCGACGATGAATGATTTGTGAACCCGTATAAAATGAGTTGCCGGAAAGATTCCGTGCATCGCTTTGATCGATCCTTTAATAACAATCTTGCTGTTTCCAGTGTGGATGATCGCGTAATCTTTTAAAACCCGAATATGTGCTACTTCGTTGAAATCCAGCAGAATGCGCTGCACGCCGCTTTTTACGAATACGGTCGCAACTACCAAAGGGGACGGTCGGCCGTTGCCGTCAGATATCAAATAGAGTTCAATAGCTGATCTTAGTGGTACCCTCGATGGTCACCTTACCTGTGGTGTCAATGACCGACAGACAAACCAGGACGGAGTCCTTACTGATGTCAAAACCGACACGGTAGCGCAGAAAAACAGCTGATGCTTTCAGAGAGGTAGAAAAGGGAGGGATAGGAATAGTGAAATATCCACTGACGGCTTTTTCTCACTTTGGCACATTAATACAGAGTTGTAGTAGTTGTGACACTATGCTACACTCTTAGGTACTGTTGAAGTTGAAAGAAAAAACAGGGTGAACAGATTAACCAGCGGCCCAACTTCGTCCAGAAGGGACGTGTCAACGGTGGAACCCGAGTTGGTGTTCACCCCTGTCAGGGACTGCCCCAAAATTGCACTTTTACCGCCGGGCGGCCCCGCAACTTATCAAAGAACTTCAAAGATATGAGCGGCGGACCGTCACACTTTTCGACGCACCCCAACCAGGTCGCCCAGCCGGGCAACAACCTGAACCAGATCGCCCGCAAAGCCAACACCGACAGCATCCGCTCGATCGCTATCGAGGTCGGCCGGATCTTGCAGCAGTTAAGTCAGCTTTTAGGCAAACCGGCCGAATTATAACGGGCTGTAATCAAAAAGAGGAACAGAAACCGTTACGGTCCCAGCTGTACCTCTTTTTGATTACACTTCTAATTTTAACTATATCTCACCCCATCCAGAACCGTAGCGTATTACCGTCAGGGTCTTTAAAGCTGGCAATGTATGCTCCTTCACCTAAATCCATGATCGGATGAATCAACTTGATATTGTGGGTGGTAATAAAATGGTTTATATCATCCACCGCGAAAGATGGTACGATATTCTCGTTAGCACGACCACCTTCCTTTCCTTTGAGTACGGCGAAATGAACGCCGTTGTAATCACACTCCCAATGCTCAGATGTGTTACCGTGCTGATTGAGTTCCATCGGGATGCCCAGTACATTCCTGTAAAATTTGGCCAGTCGTTCCGGCTGAGCAGATGTAAAGATCATCCCCGTTAATCCCTTAATCCTTGATTTTTCCATTTTTATAGCATTTATGATGTTATTCCGTAAATATACAGCACTTGTGTTTTAATAAACAACATTAGTGATGTTTGCGTATATTTCTAAAACAAATACGATGTATATGAATAAAACAGTCGAGTTGGTCAATCTCTGGGCGGAGTATGAGAAGGAGAACCCAAAAGCCGAGATAAGTCAATTTTGCCAAGCTTACTTGGCAAACCAAGAGACGAGAGCTGTAAACGCCACGTTCTGGCATTCTCCTACTCCACCTGACAGCACTGGTGTGCTAAGTAAGCTTATCGGTCGTATCGCTAAGCTTCACGGCCTTAACATGACGGCCGCATTCAAGGGATGCGGCCTTAGCACATTCGACGAGTTTTTATACCTCAATTCCATTGCGGGCACCGTGAACCCTAAGAAGACAGACATAATCATAGCCAATTTTAATGAGTTGTCATCGGGACTGCTAATACTCAACCGATTAAAGCGTGCTGGACTGATCGTCGAGCAGGAAGATGAACTGGACAAGAGGACTAAACGATTAAAAATGACTCGGAAAGGATCGGGTGTACTAGAGTCATGCTATCGAAAGTTGCATGAAACAAACGAAGTGTGTTTTGGCGAATTGGCAGAAGAGCAAGTGAAACTCTGTATACAGTCACTACAACCTGTTGAAGCTTCGCTTGCTAATCAGTGGTTAGAGGACAAAAAATAGATTCAAAGCTGTCGGATTCAGTTATTTTCACACTTATTCTTACTCATTCCTCATGATAGGAAAAACCACCATCGGCCGCAGCTTCAAAGGCTGCTGCGCCTACAACGTGGATAAGGTCGAGCAGGGA
>JBGTIL010000390.1:0-2600 GCA_041745695.1 Chitinophagaceae bacterium
GGATACTTATATACCTTGTATTCTGCTGCAGAAATTGGTACAGAATTTTTATCTTTTCTTTTTCGTTCGTTTGTCCTGCAATGAGCTCCTGCACTCTGCGTTTTACAATCGGGGGCAGCTCATCTTTCCCTTTGTTTAGCGCATAAAAAAACTTGCCGAATTCTTTCCAGCTTTCCATGTTTCCCTTGTGGCCATCAATTTCAAAATTGGTAGGGGCAACACTAAGCATCGTTGTTAATTCGTGCCAGCGCGGCGATGCGGTTTCCCTTTCAATTGCAGGCAGCATATTAACCTGCCAGGTATGCGATTTTTTGCCCTTGTCTGCAACCTGCACTGGCGGTGCTTTGTAATTGAAAGTTTTGTAACGGAATTGATAGTCGGCCGGGCACACGAAAGTGTATTTGCTTTGTTCCACGGAAATGAATTCATCTTCCTGCGTAATCCATGATGGAAAATGAAAGCTGTTGTTGTAGCGAACCTGCACCTCATACTCGATGGTGTAAGGATAGGTTTTGTGAAAAAAATTGTGCGATTTTCTGCGGGTATCATCCATGATATTTATTTCCGCAACACCACTCAGATCGCTGACATCTTTGGCTTTTAGCTTTTTAAGTTGTTTGCCGTTGGCGTCGTAGAGTGCTCCTTCAATAGATTCGATCTTTCTTAGTTTATCATACCATTCTTCGAGCGCTGCATGTTTATCGCCATTTTCGTTTAAAATAGTGAACGCATACTTATAATGTAGAAACGTATGATCCGTTCCGAACACTTCAAAACGGATCTCTTCCGTTCGCTTAACAACATTGGCCCCTTTCAGAAGTTGTGGTGCGATATTACCAACAGCATAAGGCGTTTCATTAGCCAAGACAGTGTTGCAGGTAAAAAAAAGTATCGCTAATAAAATACGGATCATTTGTTATTTTTTCTTTTTGAACACAATTTGTTCCTGTTGTTTTGTAACAATCAAATTAAAGAACGCACGCAGCATTTCATACTCGTCGGGAAGGAAATTGGTTCTTTCAAGTTTGACCCTGGAACGAAGCGAAATGATATCTCCGGACTGAGAGAGGAGGTATTCGAAATAGCCCTCGCCGGCCTCGTTGAGTTTCAATTTAATTGGTTTTGGCAACTCATCAATTTGATAGCCTGTTGGTACCTGTATGGTGGCTATATATGTTTCATCAGATGCATAAGGCATCTCCACAGGATAAGATCTTTCCGCAGATTTGAAGGGATTTTCCCGGTATCCTTCGCCAAACATGGGTGAGATGTAGAGTATATCTTCCTGCGCCAGGTTTGGATCAAAATTGTAATGGATACTGATAGGATCTTCCAGGCGGGTTAGTGAATCGATCAGCTGGTCGGTGATTTTTACATCACTACCATAGCCTTTTTTAATGTCGTTGAAAAAAGATTCTTTGCCTGAGGAACTGATCTTTTGCCTGACCGAATAAGATTCGTAATACCCCATTGTTTGATTTAGTGCACCGGACCATCTGCCCTTATCTCCATTGCTTACATAGACTGAAGTCACCTTCCTTTCTTTTAAAGAATCTGAGTGCAGGTCGATAGACTGCGCCTCCTGATTAATAAGCCGGGCGTGGCCGTTGTAACAGTTGGAAGGCAACCTGCCAAATCCCAAACGGGGATGGCTGGCGTCGAGCATGAAAGTTTTTCCATTGATCCGTACCTGCGAAACCAGGTAGTTAAACCGGCTCAGGAGCGGATACATTGAGTAGGTGAACCCATTCTCCTTGGTACTCAGGATCAGCGGGTCGGCATCAATGTCAGCATACCTGAGCATGGCTGTTAACAGCAGATTTATTTCTGAGACGCGTCCGTTTTTGTTTTTAAAAATTGTTTTTAGCGGCTGGGATGTGTGTATTCCGTTGTGCGAAGTACAGGTAATGTTGTCACGCATGTAGGCAAATATCCGCTGCGCCTTTTCTAATTCGGTGGTGGCGCCAACGAGCAGTGGCTTAACCGCATCGCCTAGCCATGAATTGGCTGTAGACAGGTTTTTACCAAAGTCTTCATCTTCCAATAAATCTTTTGAAACCTGCTGCCAGGTACCCATAATAACTTTGTAGTTCAGTGGGTCTTTAAAAGCGGCGAGCTGAAACTCGATCTTCGATCGGAAATTGTCGATCGAGGAGGTGAAATTCTCTTCCCTGAGTTCTGGAATATCTTTCATTGCCCAACGGTGCTCTGTTACACCGCAGCTAAAGCCATTGCGCTCTGTAGCGCCTGCACCGGTTCCATCGCTGACCATATAACTGCCCAGCCGGTCCTTTTTGCCTTTTAAGAAAAATGGAAGAAAGCCCTGGCTCAAAAATACATAGTCGAGAAATTGCGGCAGCGCCACGGTGTATTCGCTCCACAGAACAGGTGAAGCACCCTGAAAAGTCCAGGGTTGAAGATTGGTTAAAAAGTCGGATTCAATTTCATAGCTAAACTCGATGATGGATCCTTCCTTTACGTTCGGCAACGTAAATTTTTTGATCACCAGGTTTCTACTGTATTTTTCTTCAAAAACGTTCGACTTGTCAAGTTTGGTTTCTACTACCTTACCATCTTCCAGGTTATAAGTAATGCCTCTT
>JBGTIL010000391.1:0-3520 GCA_041745695.1 Chitinophagaceae bacterium
ACCGTCATCAAGGAGAATCTGAACCTGGGGACAGATAGTGCCCCCCGTGTAGTGTCGATTGAAGCAATAGAGCTGCCTAACATGGAGGAGCCGCACTATCTGGTGCTATTCCACGAAGAAAAGCACCTGCTTCCCGTGAAAACGAAAAACACGAATAATAAATCGAGGCCGCAGCAACAACAAAATGATAAGGATAGGCATATTGAGCAGCTGGAGCTTCAACTGGTTCAAACTCTGAATGATGTGCGCAGCGTGTCGGAGGAGCAGGAGGCTGCTAACGAGGAGCTCCAAACGGCTAACGAGGAACTTCTCAGCAGCAGCGAGGAACTTCAAAGCCTGAATGAAGAACTGGAAACAAGTAAGGAAGAATTGCAAAGCACTAACGAAGAACTTACTGTGGTAAACCAGGAGTTGCTGAGTATGAATGAACAGGTTATTGCATCCCGTGACTATGCAGAAGCAATCGTGACCACCATCCGGGAACCACTACTTGTGTTGAGCCAAACACTGATTGTTCGATCAGCCAACCTTGCCTTCTGTAAAAAATTTAAGGTTATTGAGGCTAATATAGAGGGCATGTCGTTCACCGAATTCTGCAACAAACAATGGAATATTGCGGGCGTACTGAACTTTCTTAAACGTACAGCCACCGGGGACCGTGACAAGTCAGATATCACCATCAGCCAACATTTCACAGGGCTGGGACAACTAACGCTGCAACTCAATGCCCGGGAGATCAAGGGCGAGAAAGGAGCCGAAAAACTCATCTTGTTGGCAATTGAGGATATAACTGAACAACAAAAAAACCAGCGCCAGGAAAGTGAGATGTTGAAAAAATTTCAAAATCTCGTAACGCAGGCACCAGTGGCTATCTGCATTTTGACCGGCAAAAACTACAAGGTTGAATTGGCTAATGCGACCTACCTGGAGCTTGTATCGAAGAATACCGATTTTATTGGCAAGCCCTTGTTTACCTCCCTCCCCGAGCTAAAGGCCCAGGGATTTAAAAAGCTTTTGGATACAGTACTACGCGGTGGTCAGCCCTATCATGGTAATGAAATAGAAATCCATCTAAACAGAAATAATAAAGCGGTGCAGGGTTTTTACAATTTTGTTTACCATCCTATGCGGGAGAAGGGCAGTGAGGTTACTTCTGTGATGGTAGTGGCTACTGAAGTGACCGACCAGGTGGTGGCGCGCCGGAAAATGGAGAACCAGGCGAGCATGGTACAGAATCTTCTGATGACAGCTCCCGGTTTTGTGTGCACACTGCATGGACCAGATCATGTGTATCAATTGGTGAACGAAAGATATCAGCAATTATTTGGTAAACGCGAGATTGTGGGTAAGCCCATTATGAAAGCGCTTCCTGAATTAAAGGGCCAGGGGTTTGATACCATCCTTGACCGGGTATACGAAACAGGCGAACCTTATGTGGGCATTGACATCCCAATCACCCTCGGACGAGACAAAGACAAGGTGCCGGAAGTGGGCTACTTCAATTTTAGCTACCAGCCCATGTACGATGATGATAAAAGGATTACCGGTATCCTTGTGTTCGGCTACGAAGTAACAGAGCAGGCACTGGTGAAAAACAAAATCAGCAAACTGCAGGAGGGATATGCTAAACAATTGGAAGCCGAAGTAGCACAAAGAACATTCGACTTGCTTACAGCCAACGACACGCTGGAGGAAAAAAATCTGGAGTTAGCGAGGATGAACCATGAGCTGGAATCATTTACATACGTTTCCAGTCATGACCTGCAGGAACCCCTGCGGAAGATCCAGATGTTCATCAGCCGCCTGCTGGACTCGGAACAAACAAGCCTCACGGATAAGGGTAAGGACTACTTTCAACGCATTCAAACTTCTGCCGGTCGCATGCAGAAGCTCATTGACGACCTGCTTGCTTATTCGCATTCCACTACCATGGAACGCGTACTGGAATCAACAGATCTGAATATCATTTTGGATGAAGTGAAAATGGAACTGCGGGATGTCATCGAAAGTAAAAAGGCTATAATCATCAATGAACGTCTCTGTGCTGCAAGTATCACCCCTTTTCAATTTCGCCAGATGATGGTGAATCTTATCAGCAATGCACTAAAATTTTCCATACCAGGTAAAGCGCCAGAGATAACTATTTCAAGTGTCACTACTTTGGGAAAGAATTTGAACCCCGGCAAAGCACCCGGTGGCGCCCCTATTAAATTGTCGCCGGAGAAAAACTATTGTCATACCACGATTTCCGACAACGGAATTGGATTTGATCCTGCGTACAGCGGGAAGATCTTTGGTGTATTTCAACGCCTCCATGGCAAATCTGAGTATGCCGGAACCGGCATCGGCCTTGCGATAGTAAAAAAGATTGTGGAGAACCACCACGGGTTCATTACTGCCGAAGGCGCGTTAAATAAAGGGGCCAAATTTGATATCTATTTCCCTACAGTTTAAGCGCCCGCAACCAGATCGTACTACATGTTTCATTTTGTGTTTGCTGGTAGAAAAGCATTGCAACACAGTACCAACAAATGGTGCTTTCATCAACCCTGATAAGTAGCAACGGTAAAGCCTGCGCTTAAAATTCAATTACATTTGTTGCTATGCGGCGCTTACTGGAAATTACCGGCAGTAGTTTTAAAATGGCAATTCAGGAGTTGTGGAAAAATAAGCTCCGTACGTTCCTGTCGCTATTCGGTGTTACCATTGGGATATTCTGTATCATTGGTGTACTCTCCACCGTACAAAGCCTCGAACAGAACCTTCAGAACGAAATTAAATCACTGGGCACCAATACGATTTATGTAGACAAGTGGGACTACAGCGCGGGTGGCGGCCCAAGTTTCCCCTGGTGGAAGTATGTAAAACGCCCAAGCCCCAAGTATGCCGAGATGGCGGTAGTGAAGGAGCGCACGCCCTCGGCACGTTTCGCTGCGTTCCAGATCAACACCGCAGACCGTGTAGAGGTTGGCGATAATATGATCAACGGCGTTCGCTTGTACGGCATCACGCAGGACTTCCCGAGTATTCAACCTATCGAGATCCAGTATGGGCGATTTATGACCGAAGCAGAATTTGAAGGCGGCAGTAACGGCGTAGTACTTGGTAATGAAGTTGCTGAAAAGCTCTTTGGAACAGCCGAACGGGCAGTAGGAAAAGCCATCAGCACCCGGGGCAAGACCTGCATCGTTGTCGGTGTCATTAAGAAACAGGGTAAGCAAATGCTTGGTGGGTGGGAGTTCGATCAAAGTGTTGTGATGCCCTACCGTTTCGCGCGCACCATCATGGATGAACGGCGGTCAGACCCCTTGATACTGGTGCAGGCCAAAGAAGATGTCAGCAGCAAAATGCTTCAGGACGACCTGCGGGGCGTCATGCGGTCTGTACACAAACTAAGTCCCACGCAGGAAGATGATTTTGCACTGAACGATATTAATGATTTTAGCGAAATCATGAGCCAGGCATTTGTAAGCGTAAACCTCGGTGGATGGGCGATCGCTGCCCTGTCGCTGATCGTTGG
>JBGTIL010000392.1:0-4891 GCA_041745695.1 Chitinophagaceae bacterium
ATACTCCAGCGCTGGATATTTTTATTCAGGTTAGTAACGAGTTCGCGGGGATACTGAACATCGGAAACGTTAGCGTTCTGACGGAGTTCCGCCTCGATCTTTTCAAGCGTATCAACATTCAGATATTCCTGCTTCAGGTTAAAATTGATGCTGTTGGGCAGCGGGTTTTCGTCTAATACATTACTCCAGTCTTCATTGCCTTCATCCAGGTATTTTTTCTTGGCTACCTCTTTGGTCACGTATTCGTACTTTTTAACGTAGGGCTTCGATGAAATATATTGCATCAGTTCTGCACTGTCTTTTGCCGGAGTGTTGCCCATCAGGTGCACCCTCACTTCTACGTTTTCTTTAAAGTAATCGCCCAGCTTATTAGCGTTGATGATAAGCCATCCAACAATTCCCAGAAAAAACAATACAAGCGTCACGCCCAGGATAGACATGAAGTAAGAAGGTTTACCGCGTTGAGAAGAAGCCCTGCCAAATTGCGCCATGCGAATGAGAATTTTAAGAAGTGATCAAAAATAGGGCTTTAGCCCAAAACAAGCTGTTCTGCCTCTATGCCCGGGGCCGTAGGAAAAGCTGATTCCTTATTTTTGTGCCCTTTAACGGTGGCAAGCGGTTCAATATTGCCGGTTATCCTTAAAGCCTGTTACCAGGTAATGCTACACCTGCAGGTTTTTGATGTGCAAATATGCCGCTCTGGGCGTGGGATAGCGGTTAACCCTTAAAGAGGCAAAATAGATCATCACTGGTCTATATTCAAACAACAATCGGGACTTATTGATGGAATACAAATTCAGGGACCTGGAAAAAAAATGGCAGCAGAAATGGATCGAAGACCAGGTGTACAAGGTGCCTGACCATTCGGAGAAGCCGAAGTATTATGTGCTCGATATGTTCCCCTACCCAAGCGGCGCAGGCTTGCATGTGGGGCATCCGCTGGGGTATATCGCCTCTGATATTTTTGCACGGTACAAAAGGTTGAAAGGCTTCAACGTATTACATCCTATGGGCTACGATGCCTTCGGTCTGCCGGCAGAACAGTATGCCCTAGAGCACGGTGTGCACCCTTCGGTGAGCACGCAGCAGAACATTGCCACATTCAGGAGCCAGCTCGATAATATTGGGTTCTCCTTCGATTGGAGCCGTGAGGTCAAAACCAGCGACCCGGCATACTACAAGTGGACGCAATGGATATTTCTGCAACTCTTTAATTCATGGTACAACAGGAAAACAAACAGAACTGAACCGATTAAAAGACTGGTAGCCATTTTTTGTAAAGAAGGCAATAGCAATAACCCCATGCCTTCTCCGCAGGGGGCACTGGTACCCATTTTTTCGGCAGAAGCATGGAATGACTTCGATGAACAAACCAGGGAAGCTATTTTAATGGAGTACCGCGTAGCTTATTGTGGCTGGGGCGAAGTGAACTGGTGCGCAGCGCTGGGCACTGTGTTGGCCAATGATGAAGTGGTAAATGGTGTGAGCGAGAGAGGTGGTTTTCCTGTTGAGAAAAAACGACTGCGCCAATGGTACCTGCGCATTACCGAATATGCCAATCGTTTGCTGGAAGGGCTTCAAACCGTCGATTTCAGCGACGCGATGAAAGAAATGCAAAGCAACTGGATCGGGAAAAGCACTGGCGCAGAAATCGACTTTTTGATTGTTCCTGAGGATTACTCACAGGCGGCTCAACGATCTTCCGGACATTATTTTCAAACCGCCGACGTGTTGCAGTGGCAGCAGCTGAAGGCATACGCGAAGGAAAACAGGAAGGAGGCTACAGAAGCGGAAGACCTTTTGTGGCAAAACATGCGTGACAATAAATTGGGTGTGAAGGTGCGCAGGCAACATGCCATCCAGGGTTACATCGTTGACTTCGCGTTACTCTCGGAAAAACTAATCATTGAAATCGATGGTGAGTACCACAACCAGGAAGAGCAGATTAAATATGATCGCGCCCGCACGGCCTGGTTCAACGAACTCGACCTGCAGGTGCTGCGCTTCACCAACGATGAAGTAATTAGCAATATTGACCAGGTGCTAATCACCATCAAAAACAGCTTTACAAACCACCTAACCGACAAAAATACAAACGACCACACCCCCCTTCTCCGCGAGGAGAAGGGGCTGGGGGATGAGGCGGTTCTGACCTCCCAACCCACCGATACACCCAAAAGGCACACGGGCCCCACTGTTTCAGCACTCGCAAATGAGGCGGCTCCGTCCCCCCAACCTCTCAAACTCTCCTGCTATACCACCCGCCCCGATACCATCTTTGGGGTCGATTTCCTGGTCCTCGCACCCGAGCACGAACTGGTGCCCCAGATCACCACTGCCGGCCAGCAGGCAGCAGTGACTGACTACCTCACCTATGTGAAGAGCCGTAGCGAAAGAGAACGCATGGCGGAGAAAGGCATCAGCGGTGTGTTTACAGGTGCACATGCGCTCCATCCTTTTACGAACGAACTGATTCCCATCTGGATCGCCGAATACGTGTTAGCCGGATACGGTACCGGCGCCATCATGGCGGTACCCAGCGGCGACGAGCGGGACCATAAATTCGCAAAGCATTTCAATTTACCCATCACCAATATTGCAGGACCAGGATACAACGGCGAAGAAGCCTATTCATCAAAAGACCTGGTGCTGGAAAAGAGTGGTTTTTTAACAGGCATGAACTATGATGGTGCCCTCGAAGTAGTGCTTCAAAAGCTGGAAGGCAATGGCAGTGGCCGACGCAAAGTGAACTTCAAAATGCGCGACGCTGCTTTTAGCAGGCAGCGCTATTGGGGCGAGCCTTTTCCTATTATATGGAATGATGGCGTCGCCGTTCCGCTAAACGAAAGCGCGCTTCCCCTTGAACTTCCTTTTGTAGAAAACTACAAACCCGGTGCTGCCGGAGAAGGTCCGCTTGCAAGCATAACGGGATGGGCTGATACAGATATTCAGGGAACCCCAGCGAAGCGGGAAACCAATACAATGCCCGGCTATGCCGGTAGCAGCTGGTACTTTCTGCGCTACATGGATCCACATAACGATGAAACGTTCTGCGATAAAACAAGAAGTAGCTACTGGAACCAGGTCGACCTTTATGTGGGCGGTACCGAACATGCAGTAGGGCACCTGCTTTACAGCCGCATGTGGACCAAATGCCTTTACGATCTAAACCTCATCACCTTCGACGAGCCGTTCAAGCGACTGCTTAACCAGGGAATGATACAGGGAAGCTCGCGGTATGTGTACCGCATTGATTCTGATGCTGCGCATTTTCCTGCCCCTTATCCAGTGTATATATCGGAGAGGCACTATAAAAACTGGTTGGCAGACGATGCCTCTAAACAGCAAATCATTTCGCTGATTGAAGCCAAATTTCCTCAAGCTGGCAATAACACAGGTGGCAAGCCTGCGATCCGCATTTCACCTATCCGTGTAGATGTAAACCTGGTAGACGGTGTTGATCTTGACATCACGGCTTTCAGGAATTCAAAAACAGAGTATAGGAATGCCCTATTCATCCTGGAAGATGGATCGCTGTCTGAATCCGGGCCAGCCAACACTGAAGGGTCGTCGAGATACATCTGCGGAAGTGAGGTGGAGAAGATGTCGAAGTCGAAGTACAATACCGTCAACCCGGATGTATTGGTACAGAAGTACGGCGCAGACACTTTTCGTATGTACGAAATGTTTTTGGGTCCGGTAGAAATGAGTAAACCCTGGGATACAAAAGGCATTGAAGGAGTACATCGATTCTTAAAGAAAATGTGGCGATTATTCTACCAGGATGAACAACTGATCGTAACCGACGAAATACCAACAGCTGCCGAATTAAAAACCCTTCACAAGACTATCAAAAAAATTGAGGAAGACACAGAACGGTTCTCCTTCAACACCTGTATCAGTGCGTTCATGGTATGTGTAAATGAACTTTCAGATCAGCAATGCCATAAAAGAGAAATACTGGCGCCGCTTCTTGTACTGATCGCCCCTTACGCACCTCATGCTGCCTGCGAACTATGGGAAGCCATTGCTTACAGGAATGTGAATACGAAAGTACCGGGCATAGTGCTCGACGCCCCGTTTCCTCAATGGAACCAGCAATACCTCCTTGAAAGCTCAAAGGAATACCCAGTGTCGGTAAATGGCAAACTGCGAACTACACTTCATATTGATCTCACCACAGCAGATGCTGAAGTGGAAGCCATGGTGCTAAACAATGAAGTAGTGCTGAAATGGCTGGAAGGAAGATCTCCGAAGAAAATAATTTTTGTTAAAGGAAAGATGATAAACGTGGTGGTATAACCTAAACTATTCTTCCACCGGGCTCTCGGTAAGATCTCAGTCGCTCCTTCTCGAGTGTGATCGGGCCTGTGATTCAACTGTTCAGCTTGTCTATTTGTGTTTCATTTTGCAACTTTTTATATCCTGTACTGTTCTTTTCTTTAATTTACGTATCCTGATAACTACTGCCATCGACTGCCTGTGAAAAATCTATCGTTCGTAAACATATCTCTTTAACCTTCTTATTATCGTTGGCATTATGTTTTTTTTAGATTCTGTGTTCGGTGCTGCGCCTATCTCACTTGCTGGTATTGATGAAATCAAAAATAACGCTCCTAATATTATTGTGTGGGCGGCCCCAGTGATGTTTTTCTTTGTTCTCCTGGAATGGGCTATAGCCCGACATCAGCACCGTGACCTGTACGATAAGAAAGAAACTATTGGATCTATAAGCGTAGGCATAGGCAATGTGCTGATCAACCTGGCAATGAAGCTGACGCTTCTTTACCTGGTCATTGGTCTTTACAATATGCTGCCCTGGCGCATGACTCTCAACTGGTGGACCTTCATTCCCTGTTACATCATTTTTGACTTTTGCAGCTATTGGGCA
>JBGTIL010000393.1:0-3505 GCA_041745695.1 Chitinophagaceae bacterium
TAGAGAAGCGGGCCGTGTGCGGCGGCTGGCCGTAATTAAACCAGTATCCAAAATTAAACGATGTGAATGGTGCGATCACACAAAAGGCAATGATAAAGAAGCTGCCTGTAAACAAAAGCAAGGGTAGCCACCTTCTATGATGGAGGCAATGGTAAAGTAGCAGTACGCTTGCAAGGATAAAGGCCAGGGCCCCTCCATCCTGCTTCGTAAAAAAAGAAAAGAAAATGAACAGGGCGCTTACAACGAGCAGCAACCCTCGATAAGCGGTCACACCCACAAACATGTATTTCAGCAAAAAAGCGATCCCGATCAGTTCGTATACGATAACCGTATGGTTGTACCAGGGCCAGAAGTTGAAGAAAGAATAAGAGATACAATAAAGCAACACGGCCAGAAACCTGATGCCCGCAGGCACAGTGAGCGACTTTAGGATTGACATGAATGCCAGGCCAGAAAGGATGTTGATGAATACCTGCGCTTTCACCAGGGTAATTAGCTGCGCACCAAACAGCTTAAAAAAAACGGAAGGGATGACCCAGTACATAAATCCGAGCGGCATCCCAAAATCTTTATATGGAACCTGTCCCTCGCTCAGGCGGTAGGCGCCTTCCCACGACAGAAAAATATTGACCCGGTATGGAAAGCTCAGAAACAGGGGCACTATGGCTAAAACAACAATGATGGCTATTTGCAGGAGGTCTAAGGCACGGGCCGTTTTGTAAGCAGTATTCGTTGCACTCATTAGAAACAAAGAGATAAGTAGATTACCCGCCAAGATATAAATGAATTATGGAATCTGAAGAATACCTGTTTCTTTTGTGAAAAGAAACGCTACCCTGCTACGGTTGCCTACTCGATCTCGACCTTAAAAAATTTACAGTGGCTTATTTACAATTATTGAGGCCAAAGGACTGGGCAAAAAATCTATTCCTCTTTGTTCCCTTATTCTTTTCAGGTGGTTTATTTCTCTGGAATCTTTACCCGGCCTTGCTGCTGGGCACGGTTGCTTTCTGTCTGGCAGCCAGTAGCATTTATATTATTAACGATTATCGCGATATTGAAGAGGATAAGAAACACCCTGAGAAGTACCTACGCCCGCTCGCCTCGGGCAAGGTGCCAAAAAAGAACGCGCTGGTTGTGTGCGTGCTGCTGTTGCTGTTTGCACTCGGTATCGGGTACATGGTGGGAAACAAATTCCTGTTCATTCTCGTTCTTTACTTACTGCTCAACCTTGGCTATTCTTTCGGACTGAAAACAATACCGATCTTAGACATGATCATCGTGGCAACAGGCTTTGTACTTCGTATCAAAGCCGGGGCTGTGATTGCCAAAGTTGGACTTACAGAGTGGCTTACCATCATGGTATTCCTTCTGGCCCTCTTTATGGCTATCGGAAAAAGAAGGGATGATGTGCTGCTGAAGCTTTCGTCGGGAACAGACATGCGTAAATCGGTAAAAGGGTACAACCTTGAATTTCTAAACGTGCTGCTTGCGCTTGTATGTGCTGTGATCGTTGTTGCCTACTTCATGTATACCATGTCGCCTGAGGTACTGTTGCGCATGGGAACCCACCGGCTGTTTTACACCTGCCTGCCTGTATTAGCAGGCATTATGCGATATTTGCAGATCATATTTGTACAGGCTGCTTCGGGATCGCCGACGAAGATCCTATACAAGGATCGTTTTATACAAGTAGCTATCCTTCTCTGGATAACGGGTTTTTACCTGATTATCTATATGAAAGACGTAACCCTTTTCACACCATGAAGAAAGCCATTGCCAACTGGGGTAATTACCCGGTTGTTGAAACAGAGGAAAAGAGCTTTTCTTTTTTAGAAGAACTGCGCAGCATCGTGCTGCAGAAGCAATCCTTTATTGCCCGAGGTAATGGGCGTTGCTATGGCGATGCCTCGCTTGCTGCCACCACTGTTTCCACACTCAAGTTTAATAAGATTCTGTCATTTGATGCTACAAACGGCATCTTTACCTGCCAGGCAGGCATCAGGTTGGATGAGGTACTCGAAGTAGTTGTACCGCAAGGATGGTTCTTGCCAGTTACACCCGGAACAAAACTAATTACAATTGGCGGCGCAGTTGCAAGTGATGTACATGGAAAAAATCACCATGTAGATGGGTCTTTCTCCAATCATATTCATGCTCTTGAAATTTTGTTAAGCACAGGTGAGCTGGTCACCTGTTCCGCGTCTCTGCTGCCCGACCTTTATTGGGCTACCTGTGGCGGCATGGGCTTAACCGGAGTGATTACAACAGTAACATTCCGGTTGAAGAAAATTGAAACGTCTTATATCAAACAAAAACAAATAAAGGCCAGGAACCTCGACGAACTGCTGCAATTATTTGACGAATACAGTTCTTATACCTACTCTGTTGCCTGGATAGACTGCCTGCAGAAAGGAGCCGATTTTGGAAGAAGCATTCTCATGTTGGGAGAGCACGCCCAACCTGGCGACCTGGCACCGGAACAACAAAAAGAGCCGCTGAAACTGCCTCGCAGCAGACAGTTTTCTTTCCCTTTCAACCTACCTTCCTTCGCTTTAAATGAACTTACCGTCAGGGCATTCAATTTTGTTTACTACGGAAAAAACAGAAATAGGGAAATCAATAACGTCGTTTCTTACGAACCGTTTTTCTATCCTTTAGATGCGGTGCTTCACTGGAACCGGGGTTATGGCAAAAAAGGTTTTGTGCAGTACCAGTTTGTGTTGCCGCTCCAAAGTAAAGCGGGGCTGGTTCAGATACTACAGCGTATCAGCGATGAGGGACTGGGTTCTTTCCTGGCAGTATTGAAAGTGTTCGGCAAACAAGATGACCTCATCTCCTTCCCAACAGAAGGCTACACACTGGCTCTCGACTTCCCGGTGCGCAACAATATTTTTTCCTTCCTCGACGAGCTAGATGAAATAGTGCTGCAACACGGGGGGCGCATCTATCTTTCGAAAGATGCCCGAATGAAAAAAGAAATTTTCTGGCGCAGTTATGCCAATGCCGCAAGGTTCATTGAAATCGTTAAGCGTTACAACCCCGGTTTTTTTATCAATTCGCTGCAGGCACAACGCCTGCACATTACACAATAACACCATGCCTACTGCATTGATACTGGGCGCTACCTCCGATATCGGATACGCCATTGCTAAAAAGTTTGCTGCCGAACACTACGATATACAACTTGCGGCACGAAACATTGAGGGACTGAAAAGTTTTCAAACAGATCTCCAGATCAGGTTCAATGTTTCCTGCAGCCTCCATGCTTTTGATGCGCTCCAATTCAACACACACCAGGCCTTCTACACCGGGCTACCTGTCAGGCCACTTGTTGTAGTGTACGTAATTGGCTATATGAAGGATAATGAAATGGTGAGTAATGACTGGAACCAAACCCTGCAAACCATCAGTACTAATTATACAGGTGCTGTTTCGATTCTGAATATTGTAGCTGCAGATTTTGCCAAGCAAAAATCAGGAACTATAGTGGGTGTAAGTTCTG
>JBGTIL010000394.1:0-1796 GCA_041745695.1 Chitinophagaceae bacterium
CCACAAAGTGTATGTGACCATCCATATGATCTGGTACATAGCAGGACATGACTGACGCATCGCTAACAAAAAAGCCATACAGTATTTCCCCGCTTTCTTCAAGATATTGTAAAGCTGAAAGGAGTTGTTTTCGTTGCTCCCCGTTCCCGGAAATGACGGTATTTATCCTGCCGTCGAGCACGAGTGTATCAGACATTTCGACCAACGCCGTTAGATAAGCTTTCCCATTCCGCGTCCGGAAATAGAAATAGCCGTAAACGACAGATAGCCATTCCTTAAGCACGGCATACCATTTTTGCGTGCCAAACCTTACAAGCATTGCCATACCGACATCTCGAAGTGTTGAATTGAGACGCAGTTTGGATTCCGAGATGGGCTGTCGTTTTTGAGCAATGCCATATATATTATCCAACGCTGTAAGTACCTTACTGAATGCTGGCCCCTGGTCGTTGAATTGTGTAGCGGAGACTAGGAGGGTAACGATCTCATTATCATCGACTGGCGGAGGTATCTGGTCCCACCTGCATTGTAACCCGCTCAAGTCAACTTCAAATTGTCCGGAATCTTTTACGAGATTTACTGAATCGGCTCCTTTGATCAATTGCTCGGCAAAGTTAAGCCCGTTCCCAATGATCATCGGTATGATAAAGCCTGTTGAGCTACTGAACTTCGCGATTTTAAGTTTTTGTCCTGATGCATAAACTTCTGCTACCGACACATTGCCAACTCTTAATGTCAACCCGAAATTATTAGCAATCTGATTGCGGTATACCCATAGGGTTTCTAATACTTCTTCAACCAGTGACCCCGGGACGAGAAACGTTGCTCCATCGCCACCGAAAAAGAAGGGGATCATTAATCGATGTTTGTGAGCGATATTTAATACACAAGCAATGCTGCCGGTAGCGATGAGGTTAACGGATTTATGCATCCCCGCAGCGACCGCAGCAGTAGATCCGCGTATATCCGTGAGAACGATTCCCCATCCATCCGGGACCGCACAAAAGAGATGTTCCCGGTCCAGGATAGAGCCTATCGATCCTTGATGCTCAGGCAACGACTCGTAGAAGTGTTCTTCCATGCCAATTGAAAAGAAAATTATTTCTGCTGTTTCAGATTTTCCACGAAATCTATTACTGCATTCTATCCTCCGAAGATGTTGATATATCGGAGTCACTTTTGTTGTTTATTTCTGAGCAGGCCATCATACCCGCTTGAAGCATCGCTATTGCAAGCAGTGTTTTAAAATTTTTCATGTTTACCTGCCCCTCCTTTCTGTGTGTGCATGCTGCAGGGCTTCACCGGCAGTCCATACTGAAACGCCAAGAAAAATAAGGTCTTTCATAATGAAGCCACCGTCAGTTGGGACCGGCAATCCTTCCATTATTGTCCACATGCCTGGTGTGGTTATTAAAAAACTTAAGCTGGTTACAAACATTAAAATACCGCCTATACTTCCTAAGGCAGATACCCTTGGGAACCATGCGCGTAAGGCAATCATCACTGCCAACCCTATTTCTACAATGCCAATGAGGCCAGATGTGGTTCTCAAATCAGCAACCTGGTAAAGCCAGGACATTAACGGGCTATTCGCTACCAGTGGCTCAATGGCCTTGGCTTCAAAGGCCGTAAATTTCAAAGCGCCAAAGATCAGCAGAAGGGCTGCCAGACCGTAGCGGGATATACCCATTCCCAGTGCGTTTAGCTTTTGAATCTTCGCGGCATCGAAGGCTGGCGTTCTGTTGTCTTGTTGAGCATAATTCAGCGGCGATTGGCTGCTGTTGGTTAATGTTGTT
>JBGTIL010000395.1:0-2337 GCA_041745695.1 Chitinophagaceae bacterium
TCGGGAGTGAGCTTGCCAGTCTTTGTGACATCAATGCGCAGGTTTTTGCCCTTGCCGCTCCTCGTAATAGAAATGCTCTGAATTTTATTGTCACGAATCGATTGCAACACCCGCTTCTCATCCTCATTTAAAAACTCAGGAAACTGCTGAAATGAAACCAGATCCTCGTTTCTGATAAAACGCTTCAGAAATGGATGCAACGGTATGTTAACATGCGGCTCCTCCAGGTCCACTTCCTGGCTGCCAACCACGCGGTACCGGTCCTCGACATATTCAGCAATAAAATCCGGGTAAATTAAAACTCCACCTTTCTTTTCATCAAGAATAACTTCAGTAACCAGGTTCGAAAAATAATTGATGTCCCACTTGTCTGCATAAAGCAGCACGTCGTTTTTCAAACGATCATTTATTTGATGAAGCAGGTCGGCTTCCTCTGCTGTCAACGGATGAAGTTTAGCCTTATGCTCTAATTTTTTCTTATTGTATTCTAGATTCTTTTTCGGTAGATCGTCGTCATATGCTCTCTTGATAAAGTAGTCGGTCAGGTCTTTAAGTCGTCTTAGTGGCAGACCTAACGAATGCGCGGCATTGAGCATGTTTATCCAAAGCACCTGCATAAAACTGAGCTTTGCCCACCGTCCTTTTTCTATAAAGGGGAGCAGCCCTTCTTTGCGCCAGTATGCGAGCAAACGTTTGTCGATATCCAGTTCCTCAATCAGAACGACGGGTTCAAACTTGGTTTGATGGAACTCCCAAACACTTAACAGCGCTGCTAGTACTTGCATGCTTCGTTGAATCATGAAGCAAATATAGGAAAGTTTGATTTTTTAAGTACTTTATTTTTATAGTTACACTTCTTGTTATTTCAGAAGGTAAAAATTGACACTGCCGTAGTGAAGCGATAATGCAGCCTGCATCGGGTGAAGCCGTAGATAAGCATAAAAAAAACCATTATAGTCCGAAATCTGAAAGCACAATTCTTCCTCCACCTTTCACCTGTACAACTGTCTAGCACGGATTCGCCCCTTAGAGCTTTGTAGCTGCAAGATTTGAACCTACGATAGATCGTAGATTCCAGTTCGATATCCCCAGAAGTACGTTATAGTTCGACTCCAGTCCTGTGCACGGCACTATCTTGTGCACTACAACTAAATCGAAGCTCTCGCTCCGAGTCTCTTTTTGAAAGTATGTTAATTCGGCACTTCAAACATTTCAACGTCGCCTGATTTTTCAAGGCTTTCGAACAGCTCGTGGATGTTTGTCACTCGCTGTTGCCTTGGATTACCCCGGAGATCGTTCCGCTGTTTACAGAAAGTAAAAAGCACTCGTTCCTTGGCCCTAGAAAGAGCGACAAAAAAAGTTCGCTTGTCCTCATCTTGTTGCGAAGTAAATTTCCAAAAAGCACCGTCCTCCAGTCCCACGAAAACAACCGTATGGTACTCTAGGCCTTTGGACTTGTGCACCGTCATTACCGGAATGCAATCTTCACCGATCAAGGTTTCCACAGCCTTTACTATGTCGCCGGTTTGTATCAAATACTCTTGTAAAAAAGTTTTGTACCTTCTAAGCAGGTATTCCGTATGGTTCTTGTCTTTGTATTGCGGATACACTGCTCTTATTTTATCCAGGCCAGCAAAATCAATTATTTCATTCACCAAGTTAGAGAGCGACTCTTCCGTTAGGTTTTTCTTCTGATACTCTTTGCTCATTGCTCTTGCGAAGAGAATTAGCCGCTTGTTCAATTGTTGCAACTGTTTTTCTTCGAATTCGGTATTCACAATTGACAAAAATTCAAACGCTTTTTCTTTCTCACGATACGGTTTGGCTTTGTAAAGACAGGTTATGAAATTGGTTACATACAATATGAGTTCCTCTGTCAGCAACTCCTGCAACACGCTTTCGTCTCTTGCTTTGATGCCGTTTGCATTGAAATGTCTCACAATTTCCCCGGCGTAATGACTTGGTTGTTGCTTAACAAGGATTACTATGTCTCTCGGTTTAAGGCTCTCATTAGCTATCCACTCATTGACTGAATCATAGAGAAACACTTTCTCCGAATGCTCGTTCTGCAGCACATACAAAAACGCTTTACCCGACTCGGCAGGCCATTTGTCGCTAGCCGTAATAGTATCCTTACTGCGCAACAGGTTTTCAATAAGGTAATTCATCAACCTCACCAGCTTTGGCGCTGACCGAAAGTTCATTTGCAGTTGCACACGCGCCGCTCTCAACTCATTTACATAAGCATCAAACACATCAACCCTGGCGTTGGCCCATAACATAATCCGCTGCTTGTCGTCCCCCACTGCTGTCAGTATCGTGTCAGATCCACCATCC
>JBGTIL010000396.1:0-7306 GCA_041745695.1 Chitinophagaceae bacterium
GACTTATACCTGGAAAAAAGTTGACGGACCGGAAGCATACCGCTGCCTGGACCGGACAAGTCCAAAAACAATCTTTTCTGATCTGCAGGAAGGAACCTATACGTTCGAGCTTACGGTCAAAGACAACGATGGGGCAGAAGCCAAGGATCTGGTTGCTGTACATGTAAAACGACTTTCCCAATCAAATGCTGTCGCTTTCCCTAATCCTACTGCGGGTATTGTTACCATCAAGATTACTGCAACCACACACCAGAATTTAACCAGGCTTGTCGTTTACGACATAACGGGAAAGCCCATGTTTAAAGAAACATTCATGCGGTCGCAAAGTACGACAAGCAGGCAGGTAGACCTTACAGCGTTCCCGAAAGGACTGTACTTTATCGAGGTGGGCGCCGATATTAATCACACCGTATCCTGTTCAGTTCTGAAACAGTAGACAAAAATAAAAAGGGTGGATCTTCATTACGATGATCCACCCTTTTCGTTATTTGAGTTCGAACTGAAATATTACTGGAGGTCGAGCACTTTTACAAGCCAGGCATCCGAGTTAGTATTATTCAGAGAAGTAAAGCCTGCCATCAGGTAACCACCATCAAGCGTATTGATTACTGAACTGGTGAAATCATCGAATGTGTTTCCGTAGGTACTCACAGCCAGTTTGTTGCCAGCGCCGTCAATCTTAATTAACCATCCTCCAAAATCGCCGGCATTTCTTGTAACATCTGCATTAGTGCTATTAGTATAACCAGAAAGCATGTAACCTCCATCACGTGTTGCAACAAGCCCGTTCGCATAATCATCATTGGCGCCACCAAAGTTCTTACTCCACTGCTTATTTCCCGCACCGTCAATCTTTATCAGCCACTCGTCGATACTACCTTTACTGCCAGTTATATCGCCATCGGTGCTATTCGTATGACCAGCGAGCATATAGCCGTTGTCTGAAGTACGAACGATTGTTCTAACGTAGTCATCTTTTGTACCTCCAAAGTTTTTGCTCCAGAGGCGGTTACCACTCTCATCAATCTTGATAGCCCAGCCATCAATCGCTCCATTACTTCTGCTGATATCGCCGTCTGCACTACGGGTATAGCCTGAAACTACATATCCACCATCATTTGCCCTAACCACAGAGGAAGCATAGTCATCCTGCGAACCACCGTAATTTTTGGTCCACAGCCTGTTTCCGGCGCCATCAAGTTTTATGATCCATCCGTCGTACTTTGTTGTATTAGTGAACGAGTGACCGACAAGCAAAAAATTGCCGTCAGCAGTGGCCAGTAAAAACTGCGCTTTTGCATCAACGTTTTCAGTAAAGTCTTTTCTCCATTGCTGATTACCATTTCCATCGGTCTTGATAATCCATGCAGTGTTATTTGTATTACCTATAAAAGTGTAACCGGCCAGCATGAAGCCTCCATCAGATGTTGTTATAACGGAGTTCGCAAAGTCATCATTATTTTCGCCAAAGGTTTTGCTCCAAATTTTCGAGCCTGCCTTGTCTATTTTCGACATCCACGCATCATAACCGATGCGATTTCCGGGAACGTCGCCATCAGTGCTTCGGGAAGCACCTGCAAAAACAAAGTTGCTGTCGGCTGTTTGCACGGCAGCATAAGAAAAGTCGTTGTTGGTTCCACCGAAAGTGTTGATCCAGGCAAGTGCCTTGTTGTTCGGAATAGGCGGGGTAGCGGGTTGTCCTGGCTTCTTTTCACAGGAGACCATTAACACCACAAAAAGGCATAAGAAACACAGTTTTGACATAAGAGTAAGTTTTTAAGATCGGTAAGGTATGGAATAGATGCGCGAAATAATAAGTCAACCATTGTGCCAGATGTATCAGTCGGGTAATTTATTCCCTCATCTACATATGTCATATCGGGTAATTTTCCCATATCTCGTTTATACTCAGGCTAATCGATTAACAGCTCCCGGGCCCGTGGACCCCAAAATCCGGCGTTTATAAATATAAAGAAATGGTAAAATAAGTTTTATCCGGGTACAAATCCTAAAGTTTTACAGTTTTGACAGGCTAATTGCAACGCTTAATGCTTGACGGAAATAAATAATCACTTTCCTTTGCAAAATGGCATGTTATTTACTCGTTGCAGCTGTTTTATACGATAGGTAGATTGGGAGAAAGCCCAGTGCCTTTATCATTTTGAATTTTAAATTTAGTTGTTGTGGTTGCGATTCTTATCTTTTTTGTATTGCATTGGTATCTGTCTTTATTTTCCCAAACGTTCTTCTTGCATCGTTACGCCGCTCATGGTTCTTTTACTATGAGTAAGTTTTGGGAAAGGTTTTTCTTCGTGGTAACCTACATTACGCAGGGATCTTCTTATCTCAGCGCCCGTGCCTATGGTATTATGCATCGTATGCACCACGCCTATACTGATACGGAACTTGATCCGCACTCCCCAAGTTATGACAAGAATTTTTTTGCCATGATGCTCAGAACCAAAAACGTTTACTCCGATATTCTTACTGGTGCTACACCCGTGGACGAAAGGTTCAAAAAAAATGTGCCCGACTGGCGATGGTTCGACACTTTAGGAAATCATTGGATCTCAAGGATACTGTGGATAGGATTGTACATCTGGTTCTACGTGGTTTTTGCGCCGTCAGCGTGGTGGTTCTTGCTACTTCCCGTTCATGCCAGCATGGGCCCGATGCATGGTGTGATAATCAACTGGTTCGCCCATAAATACGGTCACGTGAATTTTGAAACGGATAACACATCAAAGAATTTGTTTAAGCTTGACTGGCTAATGTTTGGCGAAGGATACCACAATAATCACCACAAATTTCCTTCCCGCAGCAACTTTGCTTCACAAAAAGGCGAATTCGACCTGTGTTATCCAATTATTACCTTGCTCAACAAATGCCAGGTAATTAAGATGGTACCGCTGTCTTCCAAACCGGTGAACGCTGAATTTTAGTACCGATTTTTAGAGGTATCTACAACTTGATTTAGGACTACAGTCCCGAGCCTTGGCATGACGGAATCCTTCCTGACTTCGTAGGGACTTAATCCCGTTTGGTTACACTACACAGCGTAGCAAATGAATCATTCCAGATGCTGCATTGTAGATAAGTGTATACCGTCCTTATATAAAAAACTGTTGGAGTGATGTGGGGTGTTGCAGGGCTGCGAGCGCGGCGCTTCGCTCAATCGACCAGGTTATTTTTAACTGCAAAGAACACTAGCCCTGCGGTATTCTTGCTTCCAAAACGTTCCATTAGCCTGTCTTTTATTGCTTCTACTGTTCGGGGGCTGATCTCCATTTTTTGTGCGATTTCCTGGGCGGTAAACTCCATGCAGATAAATTTCAGTACATCTTTTTCCTTATCGTTCAGCGTTATTTCACTGTTGAGTGAAGGCACTGTTTTTTGTTTGGCATGGGAACGCTTTAACAGGATGCGGTTTACGAAGTTGTTGAGGTAATAACCCTTCTCGTGCACGTCCATAATTGCCTTTCTGATATCCTGTGGCTCTGCGTTCTTTAAAAGATACCCGTGAGCGCCGTTTTCCATCATATGAAATACAAAGCGTTCGTCTTCGTACATACTGAGAATGATGACGTGTATGTGCGGATACTGCTTACTTAGTGCTTTGGTAGTTTCAATACCATCTTTACCTGGCATGCGGAGGTCCATCAGTACAACCTGTGGCTCAGATGCAGCTACGCCATCCAGTAACTCGTCCCCATTTTGGGCTTCCTGTACGAACTTGATATTTGTGAAAGGACGGAGGGAAAGAATTACACCTTTTCTGAATATCTTATGATCGTCGGCAATGGCTACTTTAATTACTTCCATAATAGTATTGGATCATCTCTGTAAAATTAATAGTAATGCCATCAGGATTCGTCCAATTCATCACGTGGTATTTCCATTGTTACTTTATAATACGTTTCAGAAGTATCTTTTTCAAAGTGGATTTTCCCCTGTGCTACGCGGAGGCGGCTGCTGATGTTCTTTAAGCCAAGTCCGACGTTACTCTTGTTAAGCTTTATAAAATCGGCCTGAATAATTCCTCTGCCATCGTGGTGGATGCGAAGGATGAAACACCCGGCGTGCATATTTTGGGTGATATGGATAAAACTGGCGCTGCTGTGTTTTAATATATTGTTCATTAGCTCCTGCACCATACGGTACACGAGTAGCTCCTTTTCTGGTTTCAGGCGATCTTTATAGTCATGAAAACGGCTACTGGCATTGATGCTACCCGAACCGCTGATCTTCTGGGTTACGTCGTTGATGGCAGACTCAAGTCCGAAGTTTTTGAGTGTAGGCGGCATCAGGCTGTGACTGATATTCCGTATTAGCTGGATCGTGTCGTCGAGGATTTGGCGGGCCTGGAAGATGGCCTGTAGTTGTGTGGCTTTGTCCTGGTTCACCAGGTTTTCACTGAGATATAAGCGGGCAGTAGCCAGCAGCGGACCTGCATCGTCGTGGAGGTCGGCAGCGATGCGCTGGCGTTCTTCTTCCTGGAATCGTACGGATGCGTTGATCAGCACTTTTTGCTGTTCCTGCTCCATTTGTTGCAACTGCATTTGGTAGCGCAGTACTTTTCGTTGATGGAAGATAATGAACACAACCAACCCGATGACCAGTACCAGCATGCCCAGTGTTCCGACAAACATGACTGATGATATCCCCAATAACGCGTGGAGTAGAAACATTGTTGGCAGTTAGTTTAGGTAAGGTCGGATGCTTTGAGAAGAATTGGATTTTTTAAATTGTTTTAAGTATACAAAGATTCCGACAGCAAAGAGAATGTTTTTTAATACAAAAAGTCCGTTTGTTAAAAACCAGTAATCATCAAGGGTTTCTCTATCGACTTGATTGGCTAATACGTATATAAAGAACGAGCCAGCCAAATACAGCAGAATTCCAATAATTATCCAAAACTGGAATCTTTGGTAAATGAAAGTTTCTAACTCAACACTCGTTTGCTCAAAAAGATAACAAAACGCATATAGAAATATGAATATGGTTTCAATCCCGATCGGTACAGAATCAACAATTCTAAAATTTGTAATGTATGAGTATGCTAGGTTGAAAATCACAAAAGCTATAGCTGTGATAACTAAAAACCATTTGAAGCGTTTATTCAAAATGTTCGCAGCAATAAAGTAAGCAAAGAATAGAAATTCAACAACGGTGAAGGATCCAAAGTAAAGTTCGCTGCTGCTTGACTTTGTTAAATCAACGAATTCTCCAATTAGAATATAAATTGAATCGAATAGACATGAAGCTAAGATTACCGCCAAGTCTGTTTGCTTAGAAACGCGTTTGATAAAGATGAGTCCGAGTATGACGAGGATTATATCAGAGGAAATTCTTAATAATATAAAAAGGTCTTCTACAGTATTGGACATTGTGCCAAATATAGAAAACCTTTGCAGAATTTTTTAGTTTATCGGAGACTTTAATCTTCCCACCAGATCGGTGTTGGTGGAAAATCGGGGCCTGGCTTGTAACGCTTTGTTTTCAACATGTCCAATAAGTTTAGATGGTTTGTGTGGATCAAAAGTCCAAATACAATAACCGTTTCTCTATGGGGAAAGTTTCTCTGAAGCCTGAATTTGTTGGAGAAGTCGCTACCAGGGCGGATTTTGCACAATGGGATAATTAGCGAAAAGAGATAATTAAGGTGTTTTTACCTGGGATGGACAGTATTTTTACGGTTACTATCTCGTAAAAAAAGCCTTAAAATGATTATTTCCGAGGGGAATTCTACGAAACGAGATTGTTTCAGCAGCGAATGGAAATCGTAGATTTTTGTTTTAACAATTAGGTCTGTGCAATTTTTCGACCCGTAGTAACGTAATTCGTTTATAAAGTTTAGACATTTTTTCGAAAGTTTATGCCTGCATGACCAAAACAGAAGATTTGTTTGAGGGTATCGATAAACACAAAATACCTAAGGATAAGTGATGTACCGAATAAATAACCTGATAAATCTGCGGCCAAGAATAACGAAGGCTTTCTGCTATCGAAAAAAAAGCAATACCTAGGACGCAGTATGCAGATAAATAGACTACAAATAGGCTTGTACTAAAATCCATCACTATATCTTGTTTATACATTCTGAAAAAGTAACTTAAGCACAATACCATAATAGACACCAGCTCAAGCACACACAGGAGCTCGCTTGCTTTAATTAAGGTCTGACTTGTGACTGGTGACAAAACTAGATAGCAAAAAATAACAGACGTCGTTATTATAAATCCAGAGATCAAGTGAAAAGGACTTTTATTGTTGAAATGTGGTAAAGTTCCGTAGAAGAATCTCGAAAACACTAACAATTCAATTAGGGAAAACATGAAGTTTGAGATTTCCAACACTTTTATGTAACCAGCATATGAGCGAGCGATTTGTAGTCGTAGGAAATATGCAAACAAAATGATAATCACTACACTGCTTGTATATATCAAGAACAAAGTTCGCTTTTCGCCTTTTTCGGATCTCCAGATTTTGCAGAATGAGTAGATAGCGCAAATCGCGACAAGGAATACTAAAAAAAAATCTTTAAGTTTTAAATCGTGAAGCAAATTTGAAAAACTTCCCATCATTTCTATTTAATGTGTAACCACTCCATGTCTCAGCGCAACCATAGCCAGGCCTACCCGGCTCTTCACGTCCAGCTTTATAAACAAAGTGTCCCTCAGCACGTCTACCGTACGCGGCGTGAGCCCCATCTTTTGCGCTACCTCCTTGTAAGTCATATCCGAACAGGCTAGTTTTAAAAACTGAACCTCCTGGTCGTTCAGTACCGACTGCTGAAGCCGATTCGCTTCTTTTTTATCCACCCTGAATAAATTGGCCAGCTTACCCGCCGTATGCGTTGAATAGTAGTAGCCGGCATCCATCACTGAATGCAGCGCGAACTTCAGTTCTTCCGGATGGATATCTTTCTTTAAAAAACCCTTTACACCGGCTTGCAGCAAACGAATCAGCGTTAGTTCCGAGTCGTACATCGTTAGCATCAGCACTTTAACATCCGGGAGGTTTTCTTTAAGCCAGTTTGCTGTGGCATAGCCGTCCATCTGCGGCATATTTAAATCAAGCAGCACTATATGCGGCACAGGACCCCTCTTTAAAATTTCAATCAGCTCGGTTCCATCGCCCGATTCATGCATCACATGGCAATGAGGAAAAGAATTGATAAGCGTTGCCAGCGCGTTCCGGATCAGCACATGGTCATCGACCATAGCAATGTTAATGTGTTTTGGTTCCATTTTAAAAAGGGATGGTGACAAATAGTTCTGTTCCTTTCTCGACCTCCGACTTGATG
>JBGTIL010000397.1:0-13682 GCA_041745695.1 Chitinophagaceae bacterium
AGGTAGGCGATCAGGGTGGTGAGCGATAGCTGGGTCAACACATTCCATAGCTCCCAAACCAACTTGCCTGCATATACACAGTGCAAAGCCGTACCGAATAGGAATAGCTTTGCACACCGAAGCGCTACATGCCTGAAGTTAGCCTCCCAGGTGACCCCGTTTTGGGATTTATAATAATACGATATGTAAAGTGCTGCCCCTGCCATGGTCATAAAAGCTGGCTGCACCAGGTCCCAAAAACGAAGCCCGTGCCAGGGATGATGAAAAAACTGCTGAACAACCGCGTTGGGAAGCCCACCCGGGGTAAGTTCGTTTAATGATTCGTAAAGGGAGCAGCTTTCAGCAGCCAGTAGAATCATTATAATACCACGCATAACATCAAGAGATAGAACCCGGTTTTGAGAACTGCGCATGATTGTAAGTTTTGGAGAAGCACTCAGTGCATCATGAGGAAAATTACTGCGTTCGGTACATATGGCAACAACCAAATGTTTTGCCGATAATAATTCATTGCCGGACGGATCGCCACAAATTCCGCAATGCATTCCTGTCAATCAAAAATGACCGCGAACGGAAAAAAACAAAGCTGTCGATTGAACCTTTGTGATGAATAAAAATAGTGAAACTGACTTGCTGTGTACGTTGCGCCATCCTGCCAAATAATGGGAAAAAACTGTTGCGTCACTGTTATAGGAAAGGAGAAAGCGACGCAGGGAACAAAGCGTCGTTCGCTGTTTCCCTAAGATATTATTTAAGTTTGTGGCTGTCTAAATTACTTCCTCATTTCAAACCATGCTGCAACGCGTTTTACATGCCTTTGGTCTCACTGCAAATGCTGCGGATGCAGTGTCTTTTGGTTCCGGACTGATCAATCGCACCTGGAAGCTTTCTGACGGTCACGACGCTTTTATCCTGCAGCAAATCAATGACGCCATTTTTAAATGCCCGGAAGACATTGCACACAATATCAATGTAACAGCCAGCTATCTTCATCAGAAGTTTCCACACTATTTATTTGTACAGCCTATTAAAACAACCTCCGGTAACGACCTGTTTTTCGACAAAGAGCATGGCTATTTCCGTTTGACACCATTTGTTGAGAAATCTCATACCATTGATGTTGCCAGGAAACCAGAAGAGGCGTTTGAAGCAGCAAGCCAGTTCGGAATCTTTACCAAACTACTGGCTGCATTTGACCCTTCCGCATTAAAAGAAACACTGCCTCATTTTCACGACCTCTCCCTGCGTTATAAACAATTCGAAGAAGCAGTGGCAAATGGAAACGCGTTGCGCAGACAGCAGTCGGTAGATTTAATCGACGCCCTGTTCGACAGCAGATACATTGTTGATGTATTTGAATCGATAAAAACAAATTCTCAGTTCAGGCTTCGCGCTACCCATCACGACACCAAAATAAGTAATGTACTCTTTGATGATAATAACAAAGGACTGTGTGTTATCGACCTGGATACACTGATGCCAGGCTACTTTATAAGCGATGCAGGCGACATGTTGCGTACCTACCTGAGCCCTGTGAGTGAAGAAGAAGCAGACCTTTCGAAGATTGAGATACGCGAGGAGTATTTTTCGGCAATTATGCAGGGCTACCTGGGTGCCCTGACAACCGAACTAAGTGATGAAGAAAAAAGCCATTTTGTTTATGCCGGGAAGTTTATGATCTACATGCAGGCACTTCGTTTTCTTACCGATTACCTCAATGATGATGTTTACTATGGCTCTACATACGAAGGACATAATTTCGTCAGGGCCCGCAACCAGCTGACCCTTCTGCAGCAATTATCCCACAAAGAAAACAGGTTGCAGGAAATGGTGACCCTGTTTTGTAAGAAGTCTATTGCCACAAATGTTTCCGGGTGATCGAAACCGTTATACAGCCGGCAACTATTGGGCAACAATTACTTAAGTAGACTTTCTGCGTTTTGGAAAAGGTACAAGCCTAAAAATGTATTCATATCATCCATCCTGCGCGGGTGTTTGCCGCAGGCTACACATGACGGAATAAAAATCCGTTACAGCGTTATTCGACTGTTAGATCAGAATAAAAAGCTGCGGGCTTAACGGGGTTACCCAACACTGCCTTTAGTACTCATCGCTCAATCCAAATGAAGGCTTCCTTGTTTTCCACTTACCTTTTGTGAAGTCGGGGATTAGCTGCATTTTTCCGCCTGTTGCGATAGATTTTTCGCTGAGTGGTGTGATGGCATACCAGGTTGCCAGATCATACACATCCAAAGGAAACTCCAGCTTTCTTTTGATGCACTCAATAAATGCATTGTCTACAAAATAATCCATTCCTCCATGCCCACTGTCCGCAGCTTGTTTCTGGTACCGCTTCCATAAAGGATGGTCGTGTTCTTCCATGAATTTCTGGGGGTTTTCCCAGGTGTGTTTTTTACTGACGTTTTCGAGATGCACCATGCCCTTGTCAAATTCGCCGGTGTGGTAGTCTTGCCATAAACCCTCTGTGCCCTGCACACGAAAGCCGAGATTGTAAGCCCTCGGGGAACAAGTGTCCAGTGTCAGCAGGATCGTTTCGCCGTTGACCGTTTGCAGCTGGGTAGTTACGATATCTCCCTGCTTAAATTTGAGTTTGGCGTTCGGGTGATCAGGTCCGCCTTTAGGATGATTCTTAATATAACGGTTGAGTCCCCTTGCCTTGGTGGCAACGGAGGATAAGGCGGTCAACCGGTTGCCTCTTTGTAATCCGATCATTGTTCCTACCGGGCCTATACCATGACTTGGATAATTTTCGCCATTTCTGTCAACGTAATGCTGGGTGCGCCATTTGGCTTCACTGAATGCATTTTCTCCAAACTCAGCACCGCTATTATAAGGGGTTATACCATCATTAAAAAGGACGCCTCGTAAGTCGTGCTGGTAACCGCCTTGCAAGTGTAATACTTCACCAAACATACCCTTACCAACCATGTTGTGCACCGCCATAATATCGCGGCGGTAGCAGACGTTCTCCAGGGCCATTACTGGAATGTTGGCTTTCTCTGAGGCGTTCACAATATCCCAGCAATCCTGCAGTTTGATGGCGCCACAAACTTCCATGCCTACAATTTTCCCTGCATTAATAGCAGCTACACCCTGGGGAATATGCCACTCCCAAGGCGTTGCAATAAACACGGCGTCTACGTCTTCCCGTTTGAGCAGGTTTTTATAATCATGGTCGCCATTACTGTATTCGACCGGTGCTTTCTTTCCAAACTTCCTGACCAGTGCCTGAGCCATGCCCAGCATCTTCTTGTCGGGATCGGCGATGGCAGTTACCTCCACGTCTGCGCGCTTCAACATTTCCGACAAGTGCAGCTGTCCGCGCAAGCCAGTGCCGATAATCCCAATCCGCACCTGTGCCAGTTTCTCAGATGCAAAGGCTTTTAAAGAAGAAGGAAGAAACGCCAGGCCTACTCCGGTTATAGCGGTTTGTTTTAAAAATTCCCGTCGGTCGTAATGAATTGTCATTAGCTGAATTTTTACTTTTAAAGTTGCATATCTGTTGATCAAAACTAAGCATCCCGAACAAAGATCTTACGCAGATTCGGCTGACCACAACCGCATCAATTGTTTCCAATTTCAATAACGACGGAGGTGTGATAGGACGCCGTATCATTGCTACCGGGCCAGATACAGACAAAGTCCACGAAAGCCACCATGATTGGTAAGCTCTACATATGACCTGGTGATGCCTGCTTTTTCAATGATGCGAAACACTTTCGCCAGGTTGTAATTATTCATGTGCATGTAGGGTTTGTCGGGATGCCTGCCGCTAACCACGTTGAAAAATTTAGAAAAGAATTGATACCTCGACTTCAGTTTATTCTTTTGATTTTTAATCAGGGTTTTGTCGTTACTGTAAGTGAGATGGATCATACCATATCCGCCCGGTTTAATTAGTTGAGTGAGCACGTCGAGTACATGGTAGCCGGTATGCACCGGTATGTGCTGCAGTACGATATAGCTGTGTACCAAATCAAACTGATGATCTTTCAAAACATCCGGGCTGTTAGATTCCACCAGTTGCACATTATTGACCTGGTACTTTGCCATATTATTTTTTGCCTCTGCCAACATAGATGCAGAAACATCGATCCCGGTCACGTTCTCTGCCACACGGGAGAAGGGCACAAGCAGTCTGCCCGTACCACATCCGAAATCAAGCACTGAGTCTAATACGATCGGTTGATCGTCAAGAAATTGCAGCGTCTTCAAAACATGGGCAACATGGTCTTCTCCGGTTTCGAAAAAGGTCTGTAGGTTTTCTTCAGAAAGATTTTCAGTTGCAAATCTATTGTCAGTCAGAACAGCGTAATAGGGATTAGCTTTCCCGAATTTTTCCCAGGACACATCAGATGCCGACTTTTTCATGTTTAAAATTAGCTACTTCCGGTAAGAATATGGTATCGCCGCCAGTCATTCCGGGCGAAAATAAGTTCGTGCGCAAAACGGATGTCTTCAGGCATTTGCCGGCCGTGTTTTAGGCATGGGTTAAGTTGGCTCCATTTAAGCTGAGCTGGCATTTGGGGTTACCACCAACTGGCGTTGTAAGTCTAAGACCTTGATGGCAAGTAGGAACCAACCACCTCCGAACTTCTATTATCAACGCCGGGGTAACGCTATCAATTAATCAAGGCAGCCCAGGATTTGCAAAGTGACTTTTACAAAATGCAGATCATAAAAAGCCTTGTAAATGCTTTTGGTTATAACCTTCATGATTCGATTATGTAGAACGCCAAAAACAAAGACTAGATGTAAAGGGCGCGCACAAATGTCTTCCGCTTTTTTTAAAAATATAATACCTTTCCATTACATGTGCTGTCTTGTTTCCAGAAGCCCCTGCACAATTTAATTAAATCCTTTATCCCCTGACTTCGATTATCTCAAGATTAAATGGCTGTACTATGAAAACGCTATCATTGCTGCTTTTGTTCGCGTTGATCGTTACCCTGCCGGCTAGCGGTCAATCCAGAAAGATTAAAGTGTATTTGCTTGGAACATTTCATTTTAATCAGGTAGACACTCTCCTTTATGATGTACGAGATGCAAAACATCAAAAGAGTATTCAAAAGCTCGCAGGTACAATCATTGCTTTAAAACCGGATAAAGTTTTCATTGAAAAGATGCCTGAGTGGGAACATGAGAACAGGATCGACAGTCTCTATCAGGAATACAGAAAAGGCAATCTATCCCAAGCCCGAAATGAGATCTGGCAGGTAGGTGGGCGTGTTGCAGCAGCCCTTAACCACCGGCATATTTATCAGTGTGATCAACCTGGAAACTATAATTTCCACTACAGGCAGCTTGCTGCCTATGCCAATGCCCACAGCCAGGAAGAGAAACTCCTTTACAAGGGAAAGGGGCTAACCAAACCCTTAACGTCGACCACCAACGGCGATTCCTTAAGAAACAATTTGGAACTTTTAGCATACCTGCAGTGGCTCAACTCGGCGAAAGTGCAACGCTCCTCTCATGCCCACTATATAAATGTGTATCCCCAAATTGGCAATACAAATGTATTCAACTACGACTCTGCCTACTTATTAGGAGCCAATCTTACCATCGACTGGTACCGGAGGAATATTCTAATCTACACGAAGATGCTGGCACAATTAGATTATTCAGAGACTTCTATATTTCTAATCATCGGTAACGATCACATACCCATAATCAGGCAAATGTTCCAAGAGAATCCCTACTTCTCCGTGCAAAATGTTGAAGCCTGGCTCGGCAAGAGTAAGATTGAGTGAGTGAACAATCTTCGCGTCATCACGAACCAGTTGCGGAAGGACTTACGTTTTGGAAATTTTTCTGATTGTTAAGGACATTTAAGATAAGCAGGCCCGTGCACCGGGATGATTAGGCTGGAGCATATTAAAAAATGCATCTTGTGTGCGCAGGCTAGAAGGTCTTTCCTATGCTTAAAGAAACCTGGGAAATAACGTCGCCATTGGTGTCCGTTTGGAAACCGCCCAGCAAGCCTAATGTCGTGCTTTTATGAATGATAAAATCATAACGAATTTGAGTGGTAGCTCCAATAGTATATGTTCTTTGGGGGCTTGTATTTTCAAAGTATATTACCGGTATCGGGAGCCCGGTTATAGGAGGATATAAAGTGGTGGTAGCGTCTGCAAAAGATATTGTCTGATATCTAAGCAAGGCACCCAATCTGACTTGAAAATTGTGGGAGCTATTTTTAATGAAATGGTACCCTAAATGGTTTGAAATCTGGAAGCCGGCTATGGCATCTCGGATGGAGCCATCTATAGTACTGCCATCAGGGGCTGAAAATGTTCTCTTATCCTCACGATCGTTAATTGTGCCGCTAATACCTACTGAATAGGACAGTCGATCTCGAAATCGCTTTGAATATTCAGTTGTAAAGAACAAACCCCTAATATCGCCTGTACCGTGCTTACTTTTGCCTATGATGAAAAATAAATGTTGCTGCGGTAGTGGTGCAGACTGAGCGTTTCCATAAGCAGATAACAATAAAAAAACAGATATAAGGTAATACTTCATTGTACGGGAAAGATACCTTCAATATACTTAGTACGCAGGTAGAAGTATGATGAGGCTCCAAGCAGTAGTTCAGAATAAATAAAACTCAAAAAGCTTAGAAATCACTGCTTAGGGTTTATCAGGATATCCACCCTCCTGTCGAGTGGGTTAGAAACGCCACCGGCAGCCTTGCTGCTGGGGCTAAAACTCACTTCTATATTCTCAACCCGCACACCGAATTCCTGCACCAGGTAATTTTTTACATAGGCTGCCCGCTTTCTGCTAAGGGCCTCATTTACACGCAGGTTTCCAGTGGCATCGGTGTATGCCTTTAATTCTATCGATGCCATGTCATTGCCCTCAAGGGCGGAGCGGAGGCGGGTGAGTTTGGTTCGCTGTGCCGGGCTCGCGGAAGCAGACCCACTATTGAAATAAACGCTCACAACACTTGCCGCTGGCTTGGCAACCACGGGTTGATTGCCTTGCTGCTTAAGCGCTGATAATTCACGGGTGACGGCTTCCAGCTTGCGGGTCATTTCTTCTAGTGTAGCCGCATTATTGGCTGATTGCTTGGCAGCACTGTCGGTTGCTGTCCGCAACTGACTGCGCATGTCAGCCTCTCGCATTTGCTGTAATTCATTTCTTAACTGGTTGATCTCTCTCTGCGCCGCTGTGTTGTCTACCCGCTGTACAGGCATCACTGGGTTAACCACTGTGTACTGTCGCTCGCGCCCTAGTTGCCTGTTCAACTGTCTCAATTCATCTTCAATATCTCTATAATATCTCCTGTTGACATTGCTACTAGAGCCGTAGTAACCTTCACGAGCTTGCACTTGCCTTTCTAAAGATGCATTCCTGTTTAGTAAATTTTCCAAATCCCTTTCCAGTCTGTTCATTTCCAGTGCTGCGGCATCCTGCTGCCGCCTGGTTTCATCTGTTGTGTTCTTATTTCTTTTGAAAAGACGAAACCCTTTTTTACCAGTTTCTGGTTCAGTAGCGGATTCAAGTGCTTGCTGCTGGCGGCGCAGGTCTTGCAAGCGCAGCGAATCATTAGTTATTTGTACCTGAACCGCATCCCGCTGCAGGTAGATGTAGTCGAGGCTGTTCCTGATTGAATCATTAGAATTTAGAAGCTGTTGCATTTTATCATCCAATGCCTGCATTCTTTGCCGCGAGATCGTATCTCCAACGCTGATTGTGCGTGCAATGATCACTGTATCCTTTGCAACGGTTCGCCTTGTGCCTGTTCCTTGAGCTGTGTCAGCCATAATAAATTGTTGGCGCTGCAACAACGAATCGAGCCGACTTTGTATAGAATCTGCGCGGCTATTTTGCATTCTCACAGTTGCAGTTGCAGCATCCGTGGTAACGAGCGAGTCAGCCCGTGCTTGCGGCACCGAAGTTTTTAGAGAGACATCAGTAGAAGTGCTATCACTACTTAGTGAGGCCCGCCCAGCGCCCGAGGAACTGTTGGAGCTTACATTGCGGAGGCTGTTAGCATCAATACCTTTCCGCAAGGCATCGCTTCTAATGCTGTCTGCCTGCAGTTGGTAGAGTTGCCGGCGCAGCGTATCAATTGATGTGCGCCTGGCTTTCCGGTCAATGGTGTTCACCAGTCGTTGTAAAGAATCAAGTTTCCGGTTAATGGTATCCGCGCGGTCCTTTTGTTCCAGCTGTCTTAATTTAACGTCTATCGTATCAACGCGCCGGTTGACAGAATCCAAACTTTTATTCAGGTTAGTGATGTTGGTTTCCTGTTGATGCAAAACCGAATCGATAGCGCTGGCTTGCTGGTTAACGTTTTGGGCTTTTAAAGAATCAGTGGCCATTAACTGTCTGGTG
Source organism: Chitinophagaceae bacterium (assembly GCA_041745695.1). Lineage (GTDB taxonomy): Bacteria > Bacteroidota > Bacteroidia > Chitinophagales > Chitinophagaceae > Flavisolibacter. The sequence continues at coordinate 8,365 of JBGTIL010000397.1, forward strand.
GTCTTCTTTACCGCTATATCCTCTACGCCGTTGCTGTCGCGGTTGTATTCGGGATAATAACTGGGATAGATGTACGGGGCTCTAAAAGACCTGCTGGAAGACTCCTTTCTTTTAGAGGCAGCAAAGAAGTTATACTTGAATACGATGCGGTTCTGAATATAGAAATCGTTTACCCCGTCATTATTACCTCTCGAGGGATCCATTGGGTTGACAGTGTTAGTACCCGGCTTGGCAGCGTAAGCTTGTTCAGGCGTGGCATAGCGGCTTTTGTAGTTGCCACTTACATCGTCCAGGTAATCACTAAATGAGTACTTGATATCAGACTCAATGCCAAGCGACAGCACTTTACTTAATTTAAAAGCGATGCCTAATCCTGCATTGGCATAGGGAGCGTTGTTTCTGTAGGGTGCATCAGTTTCGGTGAGCTGAGCGCGGAGATCAGTTTCGAAAGCGCCATCTGTGTTTACATCCGCTGATGCATAATTATAAAGTTTCCTGTTGGCGTCCAGCAGATCACCATACGTATCAAAAAAACTATAACCCCCACCAAGCCATACGTATGGGGCAATGAATGCTTTTTCGTTTGACTTTAATTTATAAGCAACGCCTGCATCAAGTATTTGTGTACTAAAATTAAGCGCACGGTCGAAATTTGGATTGCTGCGGCGCAACTTTCCGTCGCTGGATAAATAACGGTCACTCATTGAAATGGCTGTGTAATTTCCGGAGAAGATCACACCTGACCTGTCAGAAAATTTCCTTTCCAGGGACAGGTGCAGGGAAGGAGTATGAACATAATGTTTATTATAGTTCAGAAAGTATTTCAAATTTCTCCAGTCGCTCAATTTTTGTAACCGATAGTGACTGACATCTCCATAATACGTTCCGTACCCTACGCCGGCATTGATCCTCCAGTTGAGGCGTTCTGTTTCCTGGGCAGTTACCTGCACAGTCACCGCGAAAAGGATCAAAGCAAGAATGCTTCTTGAATATTTTTTGAAAAACATAAGAGTTGTTTTTGAAAGACTTACTGTGACAATAATTTACTGCGCCACAGCTACCTGCTGCCACCACCAATACTGACATCGAATTCTGCGCTGATCCCAACGAAAGGGCGCAGTGTAACTTTTTCTGTCTTAAAATTATTCAAGTCAACACGTTCTGTAGACGTAGCTACCACGCCTGCGTTCAGTTTTAAAAAATCGAAGATCTTATAACCCAGTCCCGCATAAAAAGGTTTGGCAATGAATGGCCCCGTGATCTTATCACCCTGTTTATTCTTAAAATCAGCTAAAAACACACCCAGTGACAAAGAGGCATTGCCAACATACTTGTTAATCCTGGGGTTACCGAAGGGGATAGATATTCCTACATAAGGTTGGGCGTCGTATTCAAGTGCATCCGCCTTGCCACCAAGGTAAACAGCCCCGTATCCTACGTTGACCGGGAGGTATGATCTCGTTCGTTCAGTGGGGTAAGACCTCATTACTAATTCATCATATTTGGTTCGTACGCCAGCTACTAGGTATCCATCGGCTTCTCTTTGTAAAATGTCGGTTAGTTCGGTTTTTAATTGGTTGGCATACTGTTGTTGCTGTCCCTCCCGGGTCTGCGTTGAATCTTGTTGCACATTATACCTGGCATTGCCGAGCCCAACATCTTTTATCTGCTGCAATTTTAACCGGACTATATCGGAAAATCCTTCAAATTTCTGCTCCCGGTGACTACTGTAGTACGTGAATGCACTTTCGATTATAGCGTTCAGCCTCGACATGTTTTCGTTAACAGAACCGTTCAACTGAAATTTTTTCTCAGTGGCAGCAGTAACCGCATCTACGTACGCTTTCAAACTGGTGTGCAGCTTTTCACGAAAACCTTCGAGTTCCTCGCCGCGAATCGTTTTGTAATACGTGAGATGAATGTTATACCGGCTGTTGGACTGAAGCTTATGATCTACAGGGATGTAGAATGCCTGCCCCTCATCCGAGTAGTGCCGTGTCCATTGATCGCTGAAAACAAGCGAGCCTGATTTCTCGTTCCGGTATATGGCTGCTTTAACGAGTGTAATTTCCTCGTTAATACCTCCTGTTAGGTAGAACAAAGAGCCGGCTGGCAGGGGCGAACCGCCGTTGACCATTCGTTTACTGTTATCGATAAAAACCTGCTTGACCACCTGTGCGGCAACAGGCGAACTCAAACTTATAAACAGCAATGACAAAGGGAGAATGAGTAAACTTTTTTGCATAATTTATTAATTGCGACCGGGAGCTGTACAACAACAACCGTGTCAAATAAATAGAATTCCAAACTCTTTGAATTACATTCTAACCAGTTTTCTCCGCAACCTGTTTGACAGTTTTGTTCTATGTAAATAATGCTTTGTCATACCATGAGCACAGCAGCAGCATTACGTATATGTAGGAAGTTGAAAAAAACAAAGCCAAGGATGAGGTTGTGTGGTTCTGGTGAACGAGGTGGTGTTAGTTTCCAGTTTGTAGATAGCGGTTTATGGCGCGCCCTCCCGGCATTTATGGTTGTCAAACTTCTTCGATTACCACATTCTGCGCAACCAACGGCGAACGGAAACAACAGTCTTCAGTTACAAAACCCGCCACTCAAATCCTGCTCAACTTTAAGTGGAAGAGCAGGATTTCAAAAATTCATTGTACAGAGCGAACGCTGTCACGGAAGACTATACAGTGCTTACGCGGTGGTCGATACTATTCATTTTTTCTTTTGAATCAGTACCACGTTTAGCGCCATAGCCGGCAACTATTGCTCCCAAGGCCAAGCTTACAAATGTGAGAATTGCAGCTGTGGATGCGGCTTTTGCTGTCTTGTCTGCTACATCGCGGGCTGTGGCTTCGGCTTCAACTTTAGTTTGTTCCCACTTGGCAGCCGCCTGTCTTGACGTAGCAATCCAGTTGTCGGCAATGGCACTTGCCTCAGCACGACTTTTACCGGTCCGCGCAACAATCACATTGACCACTGCATCTTTGTCTACTTCAGAAGCAACTCCTTTGCCCTGGTTAGCCAGCCTGTCTATCAATGCGCCGATCTCATCATCTGACTGTTGAGGGTTAGATGCAGCATCACCAGCTGTGTTACTAAGTTCTCTACCTGCACCATCTACTTCACTGGCAAGTGCCTCTGGTTGCAATCCGGCTTTGCCCGTTTGTCGCAACAGTAATGTTGCTTCCTGCTTGAGACTGGTCAAATCGATGCCCTGGTCCTTCAGTGCATCTTTAACTGCTGGTGCTGCTGCTTCAATGCCCTGCCCTGCTGCGTTGCCGACAACACCTAGCGTATTACCTACTAATCGACCCACACCGCCCAGGATGCTGCCAATCGTAGTTGTTAAGAAATACAGTGTAAGAAGCGTTACCAGACTCCATGCTAACAGACCGTGAATAATTCCGTCAAACAGCCGACGTGTAGGAGCGAGGCGGGCAGCAATCCAGCCGCCTGCGAAAAGGGCAAGCAGGCTGGTGATCATGTACCAGATACCTGTTCCAATTCCTAGTCCTGACGTTGGGTTAGCTTCGGTTTTTGGATCAACCGTGCTCAGTCCCACACCAATGCCCAGTAAGCTCAACGTCAATTGGATAACCACTGCTATCAACACGCCCGCAAACACGGAACCCCAAGAAATACTTTTGATTGCAGCTGTTGTGTTCTGCCCTATCGGCGCTGTTTGCAGAGCGAGGTCGGCCTGGTGCGCGTTGTCCTGACTGCGCTTGTCTTGATTACTTTGATTCATTAAAAGAAGATTATTGATTATCTGTGGTGCTGATTGTACAAAATCGTGCTCAACTTTTAGCAGGGTCAATGCACGAATTCCTACCCAATTCATGCAATTGCATATGGGTAAAATGCGGCAAATTTTTCTCAAAGCGAGTACCTGATATTGCTGGGCTTGAATTATACCATAACAATGGATGAATCTGATAATAGGAACGCTATATATCTAAAAAACCAATTACTTGCTGACAATGAGCTTCCGCTTTGGCAGGATGTGAAGCGAACAGGTTGATCATTTAATCCGATTACTCGTAACCAATATAACTCAAACACAGAACGACGATTGCAGACTTCCATCACTCTGCACGTTGATATTAACGAGGGCGAAATCGAGCGTTTCACGAGAGCTTATGCTAAAAGGCCACAGCATTAATGGGGAGTCCAGAAAAATATAGAAACTCAAAAGGATCAGTAAAAAGACAGTAGGGGCCGGCTGAATGTGAATAATTGTACTGCACCCGTTCGTGTTAAAAGAGTATCTCAGGCAAGAAAAGCACATAGAATGCCCACTAATAGGCCTGTTTACCCAATGCTTGTTTTACCGTGAAAAATTATTCTCTTAAAGACAAATACCAAACCTGAACACCGATGACAACATACTGAGACCTATGTGGTAAGCTTAAAATCAAATACAGCAGACAGAGACCCCCCAAAGCCTTGCCTCTTATAAGAATTAACAACATCAGACTCATCAGTAAGACTGGATGACCCACAATTTTAAGTGATTTGATACAGCTATGAAAGGACTAAATCGCAGTATATGTTTCTCAATGTGAGCACCAGGTATTGAAAGGGTTGGCGACCATAATATTACAGGCGGGATCAGGAATGCGACTGGATGCAGCGCTTTATGTGCATATAGTTGCAGGCGATAACCAGGATCATATATGGGCTAATAAATTACCCATGGCTATCGAACTGAAAGCTGCACACACGTGATCTTACAAAGTAAGACCGATCGTTGGCCTGAACACCCAGACCGTGCTGCTGCTGATCATGTTGTTTGGAGTTTATACAATTTCCAGAATGATGCTGACCTTCGGTATCACAAAAACAGAATGCAGTTTTAAGAAATTTGTTGTAATGTAAACAAAGAATAGCTGGGGCGCAACTTACTTCCAATCTGCTTTTTCCAGTACAAAGAGCGCCTCGACATTAGTGTTCAGTACAAAAGCGATTTTTAGGGCAAGAACTGTGGTAGGTATGAAATGTCCTTTCTCGATTGAGATGATGCTTTGTCTGCTTACCCTGGTGGAGGCAGCCAACTGTTCCTGCGTGATGCCATTTTCTTCCCGGCTCTTTCTTACTTTATTTTCCATTGCTGAAAAGGTCTTGTTTCAAACAAAAAAATACCAGCCAGTAGAGACCGAGTTGCATAACCAGCAATCCAAAAGAACTGTGAAGCAGGTTTCCACCGAACGTGCCGAAAACATCCTGTAAATAATAGACAATGCCTGCAATGAGCGCTATGCGGAATGCATGTAAACGGCAGGAAGCAACAAACTCATCTTCCACTT
>JBGTIL010000398.1:0-5432 GCA_041745695.1 Chitinophagaceae bacterium
TTTGTTTCTCAATCCCGCTGGTTGCATTCAGCATGATGCCGACAGTGCCTCCATACACTACAATCGAAACGGAGTCTTTGTCTCTTAGATTATTCACCAGGCCGCGAAAGCCTGCTTTCAGCAATGGCAGGCGGTTGGGCATATCCATCGATCCGGAAATGTCTATCAGGAACACCAGGTTGCTTGGCGGCAGCAAATCAAGCGGAACTTTCTTTGATCTGATGGTAGCCAGGAGAAGCTGGTTGGTGTTGCTCCAGGGGCACTCTGTGAGGGTTGTGTTTATTTCAAAAGTTTGGTTGTCTTTGGGCTCGGTATAATTGAAGTTGAAGTAATTGAGCATTTCCTCTATCCGGACCGCATCGGGGGGAACAATGTTTTTGGTGTTCAAAAACCTCCGGATGTTGCTGTAGGAAGCTCTGTCTACGTTGAGCGTTAATCCTGTAAGGGGATACTGTTGTGCCGAGATAAACTGGTTTTCTATCAAGCTGGCGTAGGTTTCATCACCGGCAAACCACTGTTGTTGAGTTTCTCTCAAAAGGTTACGCGTGAGGGACGCTAATTTCAGCCCGCCGGCTGTTTTTTCTCCTACAGCTTTTTTGAGAATAATTGAAGAAAAAGAATTCGCATCTACAGCCAGCTTTTTCTTTTGGTATCCCTCCAGAGAGAAGATCAGCGTATCCATTTTTTTAGCGCTTGTAATGCCAAAGCCGCCGGAATTTCCTGCGAAAAAAACATAGTTACTGCTGCATTGCAGGATGTTGGTATTAGGCAGAGGATTGCCGGCTTCGTCTTTGATCTCGCCTTTAAGATAGTACTGTGCAAAAAGCGGAGCTGGTGCGAAGCATAGAAGCACGATGATATTAAAGAAAAATTTCAATTGGTATTTAGCGGCTTAAGTTACAACAGTTTATAGACCTTGTCAAGTACCGGGGGCTAATTGGTAAATCTCTCGCCTGTTTCTACCCAGTCCGTCGTAGTCCAATCCATAGCCCACTACAAACTTATTAGGGATGCTGAAGCCAACATAATCAACTGCCAGATCGTACTCGGTAGCTTCAGGCTTGTGCAACAGGGCAACAATTTTAAGTGAAGCAGGTTGCTGATGCTGCAGCTTGGGAAGGAAGTTAAACAGCGTTTTACCTGTGTCTACAATGTCTTCCACAATAATTACATGGCGGTTGTATAGATCCTGATCGAGCCCAATGGCTGTGATCACGTTTCCCGTGGACTTCATTCCCTTATAAGAGGCAAGCTTGATGAAACAAATTTCTGCGTCCATCACCAGGTGTTTGAACAGGTCGGAGGCAAACATGAAGGCTCCATTAAGAACGGCGATAAAGAGCGGCTTCTTGTCGGCATAATCCGCCTCCAGCTGATGGGCGAGCTCCTTTATTTTCTCCTGTATCTGCTCATCGGAGAGAAATACCTCAAACTCTTTATCATGAACTTTGATCCTGGCCATCTATTTTTTATTGATCCTTATCTGTTGACCTGTTTGAAGATCATTAGTTTCCAGTTTGTTCCATTCTCTCAATTCGTTTACTGTAACTGCATACAGTTTTGCAATGCCGTACAGAGATTCTTTAGCCTTCACCACATGATTGGCGATGCGTTTGTCCCGGCCCGACGTCCTGTCATTCGCTTCAGGCTGAGACAGCGTTGCGGGTGCATAAGCCTGTTCCGGCCCGCCCTTTTTGAGGTTGAGTTTTCTGCCCGGACTTGGAGCTACATCGCTTCTCAGGTAATTGTAAGAAATCAGGCTTTCCAGTTGAATGCCCTCCACTTGTGAAATATCGTACAGTGTTTCACCAGCGACCACCACGTGAAAATCGGTCGCGCCCTCCCGGCGTTTTCTTTGCAAATACACCAGCCGGCTGACAGTGGTTTCTTCTGCTTCAATCATGTCGTTGAATTCAAAAATACGCCTGAGCGGTATGTTGTGCTCGCGCGCCAGGGCAAGGTAAGACGTGCCTTTTGGTACAAAAACAACCGGCGTGCGGTTAATTTGAAACTCTCCCTCAGGATAATGGGTCTCTTGTGCTTTTTCGGGAACCGCTTCAACCGCAGGTTGAGGAACTGCAGCACGGTTGCTTACGGCAGCTACTACTTCTGTACTTTCATCCTCCACTTTTCTTCCGAGTGCGATCAGGGTGTAGTCGTGAAGGCTGTAATCTTTAATCAGCCTGATCAGGATCTGAGGATACTTGGGATTGGTGGCGTAGCCTGCTTTCTTTAAGCCGTGCGCCCAACCTTCAAAATCTACAGGGTCTAATTGAAAAAGGGCGGCATAATGAGCCCGGTTTTTTAAAAAGTCGGAGTGATCTTTATAGGAGTCGGCAGGGTCGTTATATTTCCGGAAGCACTCGCCGCGTGCGTCATCGTCGTGCGAAACAGATTAGCCCATCCAATCAGACTTGCATTTAATTCCGAAATGATTATTCGACATCAATACAAGCTTACTTCTTCCCGCCTCGGTTTCATGAATGCCCTGCGCCAGCGTGATAGATGCAGGCACACCGGTGCGCATCATTTCACTCATGGCAATATCTTTAAATTTTTGAATGTAATCTTTTACAGCAGGAGACGACTGCGCTTGAGAGCTTATCCCTGCAATCAGGAAAAAGAGGATAAAAGAGGATAGTTGTTTCATTGGACGTATTTAAAGTGCATCAGCTCATAGTTTTCTTATCAGTAGTAATCCGTCCCGCATGGGCAGTAGTACTCTTTCAATGTCTGTACGGGATCTTAACGCGTCATTGAATGCCTGGATTGCCTTACCGTTCTTTCCTGGCACATTACCGGGTAACACTTCGCCATGAAACAGCACATTGTCTGCTAAAATAAACCCGTTTGTTTTCACTTTTGGTAAAACACGGTTAAAATAATGGAGATATCCCGTCTTGTCCGCGTCGATAAATACCAGGTCCCAGGCCTCATCCAACCGGTCGATTATTTGTGCCGCATCGCCCGTATGCAGAAATATCTGTTGTTTATACGGTGAGCGATCAAAGAACTGCCGCGCGGTCTGCGCATCGGCTTCTCTCAACTCAATGGTATGAAGCTGACCTCCCTCCGCCAGCCCCGCCGCCATACAAAGCCCGCTGTACCCTGTAAAGGTACCAACCTCCAGTATCCTCGCTGGTCTTATCATCCAGCTGATCATTTCCAGCAATTTCCCCTGTACCTGACCGCTGAGCATATGATGCATAGGATGATGCGCGAGGGTATGCTCGGCTACCTCAGCAATCAAAGGGCTTTCAGACGAGGTATAACGGGCGGCATAGGCTTCGGCTAAATGATTCACTATTTCCATCAGACGGCTTGTGTTTGTGGGGCAACAGGTGTGGGACTCGAAATGAGCAGCAGTCCAAGAAAAGTAAGTGCTCCATTAATAATCAGGAGTTCAAGACCGATCTCAAAAGAGCCGAATATTTGTTTCTGAAACCGGTCAATAAAAAAGCAAATGATGGGAGAGGCGAAGGCGATATAGGGAACCAGCTTATCCCTCACATTTCGCCTCGTGAGCATACCAAAGGCAAACAAGCCCAGCAAGGGACCATAAGTATAGGCTGCTACTTTCAGGATCACCCCGATCATGCTTGGATTATTCACCCATTTGAAAAGCATCACAAAAAGGAGAAAAATTCCTGCAAAAGTAAAATGGACTGTTTTACGGATCGTTTTTTTTCGCTTCTCGTCCCAGTCCTCCCTTCGTTTCAACCCTAATAAATCGATACAGAAAGAAGACGTGAGTGCCGTGATGGCACCGTCTGCACTGGGGAACAGCGCTGATATCAGCGCGATGATGAAAACAATGGAAATGAACGGAGACATAAATTGCAGGGCTACTGAAGGAAACAGTTTATCTCCGGTAGCTGTAACGCCGTTCTGTTGGGCGAAGAGGTAAAGCAATCCCCCTAAAAATAAGAACATCAATACCACCACCGCCTGTATCACTGCAAAGGTGAGCATGTTTTTCTGAGAGTCTTTCAGGGTCCGCACGCTGATGTTCTTCTGCATCATTTCCTGGTCCATACCGGTCATAGTGATGGTAATGAATGCGCCGGCCACGACTTGTTTTAAAAAAAACAGCCTGCTGTTGGGATCACTGACAAACATCTTGGTGTATCCACCCTCTGAAAGTTGGCTTAGCCCTTCTCCAAATCCAAGGTTCAATGCCCGTAGTATGTACACGATGCATATAACCAGCCCTGCAAGCATACAGGTGGTTTGCAGGGTATCTGTATAAACGATGGTTTTAACGCCGCCCTCGAAAGTGTATAATAAGATCATGAGCAGGATCACCAGCGTGGTTACCCAGAAAGGCACGCCGAAGGAAGAAAGGATTGCTTCCTGGAGAATAGCTACCACGAGGTACAAGCGGGCGGTGGCACCAAGTGTGCGCGACAGGATAAAAAACGATGCCCCTGTTTTGTATGATACGAAACCCAGGCGGTTGCTCAGGTAATTATAAATAGAAGTGAGGTTGAGGCGATAGTAAAGCGGCAGCAGCACGTAAGCAATAACAATGTAACCGATCAGGTAGCCAATGACAATCTGAAAATAGGTGAATGCCTCAAAGCCACCTGCAAAGGGTTTTCCCACTGCACCGGGCACGCTCACAAACGTAACGCCACTTAGCGAGGTGCCGATCATCCCAAAGGCAACGAGCATCCAGTTGGAGCTTTTGTTGCCGATAAAAAACGAATCGTTATTAGAATTACGCGAAGTATAATAGGCTACAATGAGCAGGATGACGAAGTACCCAATAACAAACGAAAACAGGAGTTCCGGAGACATGCGCAGTTATTTTAATGATCAATAGAGCCGGTGCAAATGTAGTTTTTGAAGTTAAAGAAATTTGTACTCCTTTTGCGGTGCTCCAAATCGTTCACCTTATGAAAATTAAGTTTCTCGCTTTATTCTGCGGTTCTAAACCCGGTAACAGTGCCGTATACGCGCAACATGCCCGCGAGGTAGGTGAGCTGCTGGCAGCCAACCAGATCGGGTTGGTTTATGGCGGGGGTAATAATGGTCTCATGGGTGTTGCCGCAGACGCGGCCATGGAGGGTGGTGGCAGGGTGCAGGGCGTTATACCGCAAGTTTTACTAGCCTGGGAACAGCAACACGAAGGCATCAGTGACTTGTTGATAGTAGATGACATGCATGTGCGCAAACGCACCATCTACGAACTATGCGATGGAGCTCTGATACTGCCTGGAGGGTTTGGTACCCTCGATGAACTCTTTGAAATACTTACCTGGAATGGTCTTGCCATACATGACAAGAAGATATTCATCCTCAATTCCGGCGGTTTCTACAATCATCTCCTGCTGCACATGGAACTACTGGAAAAGGAAGGCTTCCTGTACGGCAAACTCTCAAATAAGTTTGTAGTGCTTGCAGAACCTTCCGACTTGCTTCTTCACCTG
>JBGTIL010000399.1:0-6381 GCA_041745695.1 Chitinophagaceae bacterium
CTTTATTATCGTGAAAGTAATAGATCCCTGGCGTAGAGGGGAGCTGTGTAAAATGTTCTTTTGGAACGTGGGGTGGAAGGGTTTGTTCTTTCGAAATTTTTTTCAGGCTCGTTTGGATACACTGATTTTTATCATTCAGCAACAGCAGGTTAAAGAGGTTGACGGTGGCAAGAGCATCGCCCCCGGCGCGGTGCCGGTTATTGATGGGGATGCCCAGGGAGTGACAAAGGTTGCCGAGGCTGTAAGAAGGCAGACCCGGAAACACCTGGCGGGATAAACGTACCGTACATAATTTTTTAGCATTCAGCGTATACCCATACTGGGCCAGGTGATTTTTCACAAAGGAGTAGTCGAAATTCACGTTGTGTGCAACAAAGATATTGCCTGACAGGATGGTGAAGATCTTTTCAGCGACCTCCTCAAAGTAAGGCGCTCCTTCCACCATGCTGTTGTCAATTCCTGTAAACGCCTTTATATATTTGGGAATGACCTGGCCTGGATTGATAAGGGTTTCGAATTGTTCTATGATGGCCTCGCCGTTGTACACTTGGATAGAAATTTCTATAATGCCATTGCCTGCTGCGTAACCGCCGGTTGTTTCTATATCCACTATGGCGTACATGTAATCAACTATTTTTGAGGAGGAGGAGAAAGAATCGAAGGTCTAAAAAATTTAGCAATGCAGCAACCTTTTGGCAAATTTTTAATGTTTCAAAATCGGCTCGAAAAGGTTTACCGTCATTTGTCAAAACAAGCAAAGACGCAGGGCGTCACCTGCTACAGGATCTATGACCATGACCTGCCCGAATTTCCGCTGCTGATAGAGGTGTACGGCGACAAATTATACGTGGCCGAATACAAACGCAGACATGAACTTTCCGACGAACAGTATGATGACTGGTGGACGGGGTCAAAAACAATTATCGCTGCTGTGACAGGCATACCGGAAGATGCCATTTTTCAAAAAATGCGCAAGCGCAAAGAAGACAGGCTTGACCAGTACCAAAAAACAAACGAAGCAAGGCTCGAGTTTATCGTGAAGGAAAGCGATCTTCAATTCGTCGTAAACCTCAGCGATTATCTTGATACGGGGCTGTTCCTCGATCACCGGCTCACAAGAAACCGGTTTCGGCAGGAAGCCAACGGAAAGCGCGTGCTGAATCTTTTTTGTTACACAGGCTCTTTTTCTGTGTACGCACTCAGTGGTGGGGCCACTAAAGTTAGTTCTGTGGATCTCTCGAAAACTTACCTTGCCTGGGCTGAAAGAAATGTGTTGCTTAATAACGAAACCGCGGGTCAACATCAAATCATACATGCTGATGCAATGGAATACCTAAAGAACGTTGCGCCCAATAGCTTTGATCTTATAATGATGGATCCCCCAACATTCAGCAACAGCAAGCGCATGCAAGGTATGCTCGACCTGCAACGGGATCACGCAGGGCTGATTAATAGGTGCCTGCAAGCATTGGCACCCAATGGGGTGCTCTATTTCAGTACCAATTACCGAAAGTTTCGGTTAGACGAGCAACAGCTTGCTGCAGCCAACTGTAAAGACATCACAAAGGCAACCACACCTTTCGACTTTGCAGGCAAACTACACAGGCAATGTTTCCGGTTGGAAAAATAACGGGAGATAAAGCCGCGAAATTTTTGTCTGGGCTTTACGAGCAGATCTGCACAATAAGCAAAACAAAGCCCGGCATGTACCGGGCTTTGTGTCAGTTGACAAGATTATTATTTCAGCCGGATGACTGGACGGAGTTTGAAACCATCATTCTCGCGCTGCACAGACAGCGCTGCATCGAAGTCGATCAGCAGGCTGTCGAGACCCTGGCGCAGGTCTTTATTTATTTTAATTTTTAATCCAGAAGAGGCGCCGCTTGGAATGGTAAGCGGGTAAGTTTGACCTCCATCAACTACCGTATTGTTTTCTCCCACTACCAAACGGATCTCTTTTACATTGCCTGTAGGATATGTGCCGGAAGCGATCAGGGTGTCGATGCCGTTCTGCAGACCAAGGAGGTTATAAATGCCTGCCTTGGTGCCCATAGAAACCCAACTTCCGGTGTCACTGGCGAATTTGATGTTTACTTCTTTCAGGTCTATGTTTACTTGCTCCAGTGCTGTTGGCGCGTCCGTCATTCGAATTCTGAGGGTGGTGTTGGCAGATTCTTTTTTACAAGCCGATGCTGCAGCGAAGGTGACAAGGGCTATCGCAAATAAATGTCTCAGTTTCATAAATGGTGGATTAGTTTGACCCACAAATTAGGTGAACAGCGGTGCAGTAGAAAATTGTCTCTCCCAATTTTTAAAGAAATGGTAGTTTTTCTGAAGGAGTGTTCGTAATTGTACTTAAACAGGATTATACTGCAAAGCCATTGCACTGGTAAGGGGATGAATGACCTGAAGCACCGTGACCTGCCCTCTGCTACTGCTGCTACTCAACACCTGTCCGTGTGATCGAGGTACAGAAATGAAGAAGCCGCCACACAACTGCAGCGGCTTCTTTTAGAAATCATTTAATCAATAAACGTAAGCAAGGGCGGTGCGGTCGCTGGAGTTGAACGGACGGTTAACGCCACTGCCGACACAGGCAAGCATCCACGAAGCGGAGCTTGGTCCGGTAGGAGTGCCCGGAATATGAACTGCGCCAACACCAGTGGTCGACTGTCCCTCGTTACCACCCGTTCCACAGCTATACGACCTGTTCATGTAGTCTGTGTGCCTGAATCCAATACAATGCCCTAATTCGTGGGCCATGATAGTGGCCAGGTAGTTGACGTTGGTTGAACTAGTACTGGTGCTGTAATGGTAGGTATTCATTTGAACCTGGTTGTAGGGAGCACCGTTGCTTGTAGGGAAGCCGGCAAAGCCTAAAGTATTGCTCACTTCATAATAGGCAGTCACGGTTGTATTTGCACCGGAAGTAACCCTCTGAAACCTGATGCGCAGGCTTTGTGCATTGTAGCGGGCTATGGCATTATCGAGTGCGGCAGAGAATGCTGCCTGGTGCGCAGACGAGCTATTATTGAGTGCCACTTTTATAGTTGGATAAGTGCTTGGATTAACAAGATTAAATGTGCGGTACTGTTCCTCCTGAGCTATGATCATGTGTGGAGATGAAGGCTGGAGGCCGAGATCCGCTTCAGGTATGAAAATGTCGCCTTCAACCAGGTAACCACCGGTGGCTTTTTGTACCCCATCTGTACCAAAACCCATACTCTTGATCTGAGCGATCGTAGAAGCGGACACTTCCTCTTTAGCGGGAGTGTCTTTGACTTCCTTCTTACAGGCAGAAAATGAGAGGGCAGAAACGCAGGCAAATGCAGTGAATCTTAGAATTTTTTTCATGTAATTTGTGTGTGTTTGAATGATGAGGTTGTCAATTTAAATTTAACATTCTCTTTGTCTTTTTCCAACGTTTTTTTCGGCAACGGCGTTGCAATTCATTCCTTTTTTGAGTGCGAATATTTCTGGCTAAGTGTAAGCACTGAGTGGACCTTGGCAGTTTTCCGCAGATAAATGTTTTCCGGTATGTACAGGGCTGTTGTTTTTATTGTCTTGCAACTAAGTGGGTGCTATTGCCTGGCGCAACCGAGGGCATGGCCTTCGTTAGGAACTGTCACCCCGGGCCTGAGTAAATGGATGACGAATGCGCAGCAGCACGAGCGGCTGAAAGTGTTTCTGATTGCCCGTGATACTGCTTTGTCTTTTCCTGCAGATCATTCCGCTCTCCTGCACCAACGGGGTACAGTATACCTTGTGTCGGCAACAAAGATGTGGTTAACGCAACTACTCACCACCCGCGAAGTTGTGTTTGCCGATATATATGTGCCGCCACAAGTGGAGCTAACTACCGGCAGCATAGACATGGCTACCAATGCCGCCAACCTCGCACAAGCGGTTTTTCCCAATCTTACCGGTAAGGGCATCACCGTCTCCATCAAAGAAAATAAGTTCGACACGGCAGATATCGATTTTCGGGCGCGTTTCAAAACAACGGGACCCGCTTCGTTGCTTGTAACCGCACATGCTTCCATCATGGCTACAACGATCGGCGGTGCCGGAAACTCTTCCCCATTTGCCAAAGGAGTGGCACAGGAAAGTTTTCTGTCTACCGCCAGCTTCCATTCCCTGTTGCCCGAAAGCGATTCGTTTTACAGTCGTAACAACATCAGCGTACAAAACCATTCTTATGGTACAAGCGTGCAAAATTATTATGGAGCAGAGGCATACGCATTTGATGTTAGTACGATGAATAACCCATCCTTGGTGCATGTTAGGTCGGCCGGCAATTCCGGCAGTGTCGACACAGGAACTTATGCAGGCGTCTATGGGAATCTGACCGGCAATTTTAAAATGGCTAAGAACAGTATTACTGTGGGAGCCATTGACTCTTTCTACAACGTGGCACCATTAAGTTCAAGAGGTCCCGCATACGATGGCAGGGTGAAACCCGAGCTTGTTGCTTTTGGGGCTGATGGAAGTTCGGGGGCTGCTGCGATGGTATCGGGCGCAGCGGTACTGGTTCAGCAGGCATATAAAGAACGTCACCGGGATTCCTTGCCCCCCGCCCATTTTGTCAAAGCAGTACTCATCAACAGCAGCCGGGATGTTCACACTCCAGGCCCCGATTATGCCTCGGGCTTCGGCAGCCTGCAAGTACACGACGCTGTCTTAACCGTTACTGAAGAAAGGACACAGCAACATACGCTTGCAGCAAATGAACAAAAAACGCTACGGCTTTGGATACCACAAGGCACAGGCATGTTGAAAATCACTCTTTGCTGGCCCGATCTTCCGGCGATGCCCAACGCCCCAAAGGCGCTGATCAATGACCTGGACGGTGTGCTTCAAAAAGGAAATGACATTTGGCATCCGTGGATTCTGCGTAAAGACCAGGTGCAGGATTCGCTTGAGTTGTTGGCGTACAGAAGTGTCGATACGCTCAACAACACTGAACAGATAACCTTACAGGATCCCGTATCGGGATGGTACGACTACACCGTGTCTGCCAGAAACATTTCCGGGAGCCAGGCATATGCTGTTGCTTACCAATTTGAGAAATCTGATTTGCTGAAGTGGACCTTTCCAACGGCCGGCGACGCAGTTGAAGGAGGCAGGCCCAACGTGCTTCGGTGGCAGACAAACCGCAAAGAAGCAGGCACCCTGCAATATAGAATTGGCAGCACCTGGACAGACCTGGCGCAACTCACCGACGTTTCAACCGGATTTCATGTGTGGTCTGCACCAGATACTTTCAACACGGCACAAGTGCGCATACGCTTTACTGTTGACATATTCACCTCCGACACATTTGTAGTTAGCAGGGCTCCGCAGCTACACACCGGTTTTGTGTGCAGGGATTCCTTCTTGGTGTACTGGAACCGGTTCCCGGTTCTGCAATATGAGTTGTACGGATTAGGAGTGGATAAGATGGAGTCATTAGGCCGCGTTGGCGATACTTTTTCTTTGAGAAAGAGCCTGGGAGCACCCTACGAATTTTTTAGTGTGTCGGCGGTAGTTGACGGAAAGAAAGGAATGCGCAGTGATGCATTTAATGTGAATGGGAGCGGAGTAGACTGTTACCTCAAGGCATTTTTTTTACAAACAAAGTCCGCGCGCGGGGCAAGTTTCAGGGCTTCAACGGGAACCACGTACAACATCAAAACAATTCATTTTCAGAAGTTGGTTCGGGGCCGGTACGTTAACCTGGCTTTGATACCGGCTCCGTTAACGACGGATTTCGAATTCAGGGATTCGGCGCTCATTGATGGGGCTAACCTGTACAGACTTGAAATTGTTTTGCAAAGCGGGGCGTCGATCCTGAGCGAAACGCTGACCTTGTACCATTTTTCCGACAGTCCGCTGATCATCTTTCCTAACCCGGTTGCCGCCGGGCAACCGATCAACTTCGCTACCAGTGAAGCTGGTCGCGGGGCGGTTGAATTATTTACAGCCACTGGTGTTCGGGTACATCAGTTCCCGCTTCCCGGCCTGGTGCAGCAACCCGCGCTGCCTTATCTGCCGAAAGGAGTTTATTTTGTACACTTCAAACGGATTGCCGAGCCTTCGCTGATACAAAAGCTCGTGGTTTACTAAGTTCCTCAACTCAGCACCGTAGCGTTAGTTTCTTAGTCAAGCCTTCCGGTGCCGGTGGAGAAGTCTTTAGACTGTTACGGGCATAAAAAAAACGGTCCGCGGGAAACGAACCGTTTTTTCTTTAGAAGAACTTATACAGTTTTCAGTACATCATTCATGCTGCGTACAGCATCCGCACTTTTATTGAAAAGGGCTTGTTCGTCGGACGACAGTTTATAATCAATAATCTTTTCCCAACCCTTTTTTCCCAGCACCACCGGTACACCAAGGCAAATA
>JBGTIL010000400.1:0-5691 GCA_041745695.1 Chitinophagaceae bacterium
CCTGGAAGCGTGGCAAGCTGCAGGCATTGCAAACAGCATTGCAAGTACAAAGAAAAGATCGGCCCGCAAATACACTGCTACGCAAATGTTGTTGTTGCAAAACAGGTACTCTAATAACCATAGAAGTGTTTGGTAAGCGTGGACCGCCACAGCAATTTTTATTGCAAAAACAGCAAGCGCCTGCCATCATAAAATAAACGGGTAGGGGCACCTATGCACCATGCTAAACAAACAGGCGCATTATATCCTGCCTTCTGCTAATCAGCAAGGCCACGCATAAAAAACAGGCACCCCGCCTGCTTCGTAAGACCTATTATTGCAAACGATAACTTCATAATAACAGTCACAACAAAATTTACCGGTTTCGTTCAACACCGGTTTCATTGTTCGCCCGTTGGGCGCAACGAAACCTTAGTTATTAGGCGCTGCCCCGTCTAATATGGGGTCTTGAAGTCTGGAGCCTTCGACGATACTCTGAAATAGAATCCATCTGCGTTTACTCCGCTTGCAAAATCACATTGGTAAGCTCCAAGTTTACTAAACTGTTTAACCGAGATCCCCTTGCTATTAAATCGTAGTGCAATTTTACATGTGCTGTCTATTTCTGCATTTCTGAACTCCGCTATATTGTTCTTTAATATTAAAGTGTCGAAAAAACTTCCAGACCTTAGTAGAGGTTGTCCGTTCTGCATAATCAAACTGAGAACGCATCTGTTTTGTCCTAACATTTTCACTTTAATGACTCCTTGCGGCAAAGTTTGGTTTTTGCTATCAAAGCGGGTTTTATATGTGCCGGTATAATCGATAGGCTTGTAGCTAAACGAAGTTGACCCAAATAAATAAAACAGGGTCAGGCAGATTGCTAATTGTAATTTAAGAATGGTCATATCATTGCGCCTAACATAAAAATGGAAACCTTCTCTGATTAGCTAACTAAGACTTATTAAGTGAAGGAATTTAATTTGAAATAGCCCAGGTGAATTTCATCCTCTGGCAGCCCCGGAGCTGCCGGCTGTATCGATAAACTGAACTGCGACTTTGCGTGCGGCGGCAGGATGTCGCGGATAGCGTGAATATCGTCTACATCTACTCCGTACTTATCGTCGATGTGAGCAGTGGCTCCCTTGAAGCCTGTGTGCCGAAAAAAAGCTGTTTGCTTCGACTGCTGCACTGCCTGCCCTTTGTCGGGCGCCGCCACAATCATTTTATAATGAAACTCTTCAAATTCGCCGGGCTTATAGCCACCAAGGTTGATGAAAAAGAGCTGGTTGGTATTGTCGGTAACGGGGCCGGGTACAACCTGCACAGAAAAACCATCTACCCTGGTCACTTCACGCCAGGCATCAATATGAAGCTTGCCCCTGGCTTCCGGCCAGAAGTTAACAACATCAGGAAGAAGGTCTTTAACCGACTTTCCAATCCCAAAAAAAATATCATGTTGTTCTATATTTCGGCCTGTGGGCGAACAACCAACCAGTAACATAAAAAGCCTGGACGTAATCAAGTAGTAAAATTCGGATTATTACAGATACGGGGGCCGATGATTCCCGTTGTTGAGGAAATGAAAAAGGAAAGCGGTCTGCTCTGGATCTGCGGGTAGATGTAAAGATGGCTCGCGAGAACCAGGTGCCCTCGCGCAGCGAAAACAGCCACTGTAAGGAACGCGTACTTAGAGTAATAAAGTGTTTGAGAACCGCATCGCGCTCGACTTTTCCTTTAATTTTTCTGCCTCACTGGGAGGTTTAGGAGCATAAATGTTTTCAAAAACCTGGGCATGATATTGTTCCTTGGCTAATTCAATCTGCTGCACAGGAAATTCTGCAGTCAGGCAATAAATTTTTTGATGAATGGAAACATTTACCCCCGTGGAGACATACAGAAAGCCCCATAATTCCTCCCGGGTGGAGAATACCAAAGACACTTTTTTCATTAGGGTGGGGTAGATTAGGGGGTAAAACTAAAAATTTATTTTTTGACGTGCAAGCTTATGCTCTTTTATTTGTGCGCTGGTTGAGGGTTCAATTTTAAAGTGGTCAGGAACGCTGTTTCGATGTCTGGTTGCCCCGTTAATATTTTAGATCCGTTCACAGTTACCCCGGAACTGTTGCACTCCGGGAACTACTACCCGGATCACTGCCCCGTTGACGGTTGCTGCCTCTAATGACAGCAAGACCCGGCTTTCGGGGCATCCACTGAAAAATCCTGATTTCATCGGCATTATTGAACGAAAACTCCTGTTGTAAGGGTATTTGTCTATCAGAACAAGGACAGAACAAGTACCAGGCGATATAACCCATCGTTTTATGGTGATTACTAACAACAGGGCCGCATCTTCACACCAGAATTCAGGCATCGATGGAAAACCAACCAGATCCCTCATCCTACTTTTGAAGAACCAAACCAATCCTACGAAAGATCAAAGGCGTCCGTCCAGGAAAACTAAATAACCTAATTAGCTCCTCGCCTGAGATATTAATCCCCTTTGTTTAAAGGGGATTATCTTTTTCAGCAACTATCCTGCACCGGCAGCCGCCACTTTTCTTTTCTTTCCTTTTTTTTCAACTCCCAGCAAAAAACCATAAGGCTTCAGTCCGTCTACATGATCGCAGATGATCTTTGTGATACCCAAAAACGGTATCACCAGCACCATGCCCGGTACTCCCCAAACCAATTCTGCCACTACGATACCCATAATAGTAAACAGCGGATTGATGTTCACCTCAGAGCCAACAACTAACGGCTCTAACAAATAAGTTTGAATGAATTGTACTACCGCATAAGTGATCAATATGCCTACCACCATGTTCATGCTTCCACCCTGCGCTATAGCCATGACTATCGTAATAGCATTACCAGCCAGGTTTCCAACGAAAGGAACTACCTCCAGCAGTCCGCAAAGAATAGCAAAGAATATAGCCCCTTTGATACCTACTATTGAAAATCCTATGGCATACATGACCCACAAACAGGCAATCATCAAAGCCAGACCTGTCAGATATTTCTGCGCCACCGCCCTGCAATTCTCGATCACCTCACCTGTTTCGGCACTTCCTTCCCTGGGCAATAATTGCAGGATAAATTTCTTAAGATGGTTCCGGAAATACAGGAACAGGAACATGTATACCAGGATAATCAATGTGTTAGTTAAAAAGCTTCCAATACCGGCTAACACACCTGTAGCAAGCGCCTGCATACTTCCGGACGAGGAACTCTCCTGTTGGCCCTTGATGAACGCCTGCTGCTTTTTTGGAGATATTCCGAAGGTTTTAGATATGTACTGATGCAGCTCAGCTATCTTTTTATTCACGTTCTCTTCAATACTTCCGGCATTTTGGGCCAGATCAGATACTTGCCAGGTCAGCAACCAGAGGATGCCTGCAAAGAATCCAACCAGCACAAGAACTGACAGCAGCACGGCCAGCGCTTTTGTTACCCCCCTTTGTTGTAGCCACACACATACAGGCAAAAGCAACATAGAAAACAGGGCGGCGAACGCAACTGGTACCAGGAATGCCTTGGCATAGTACAAGCCTGCAATAAGTAAAAACAGAAACAGCAGAACCTGTACTGATTTGTTGATGGAAAAATGGTGCATATGGCTGAGCTTAAATTATTATACCAGCTGTATTGGTATGAAGTGTGCACTACCCTTTCTAAAACAAATGGCAAGTTTTAATGAGGTAATTCATTCCGGCAAACCCGTGCTGGTCGATTTTTTTGCAGAATGGTGCGGGCCCTGCAAAACAATGAGTCCACTTTTGAAACAACTGAAAGATCAGCTCGGTGACGAGGTAACCATCATCAAGATTGACATCGACAAAAACAGACAGGCTGCCCAACAGTTCCAGGTACAGGGGGTACCTACCCTGATACTGTTTAAAAATGGGATCGTTAAATGGAGGCAGTCGGGAGTTGTGCCACCAAGTACCTTAGCCCAGGTGATCAGCCAGCATCAGTAAAGTAAGTGATTGAATGCTGCTTTTGCAAATGGAATAGTGGGTAAGGTGGTCATAATACTGAGGTCTTCAGCTATAGACGTTTCATTGTCCAGGAATTTTAATACCTGAGCCGGTTTGTTATTTTTAAATAGGTCGGTAAAAATGTCTCTGCCCTCCAAAGTTCTGTGATGCAGGATATTGAGTAATACACTGTCGTAAAAACTAAACTTAATTTTTGATCTTTTGGTTTTTCCGGGACGCCTTCCGGCCGCCAGTTCCTCCACTATAGCCGCCGAACTTTTTTGTATGTACTGAAACGTATACCCGCTCGAACCCTTGGTTTTTCCACCTGCGGTTCCTATGTTCACAAGGTTGGCATGGCCGGCAGAAAAAGGATAGTTCGTCATGGGGATCACGCCAAACTCCTTTTCTCTCACAGTGTAATCCTTGATCCCGAGTCTTTGATCGAGGTACTGCTGAAGTTCGCTTTCGTAGGCATCGTCGGGCAACACGCTGTTGCTGAAAAGTGTATATTCTATCAGCGCTTCGGTAGGCGAAAAAGGAAGCACATAAAAGAAGCTCGTTCCGTGATACTGGCTCGTTCTAAAATCCATTAGTGTACCAGCCGATGCATCAAACACAGGTTCATCTGTTGAAATAAACCAACCTTTAAAATGTTGCAGCATCCAGTATTGATTGCGTGACATTGCAGGGATACTGAAAAGAATACTATTGAAAATGTAGGTGCACAGAATGTTTCTGCCGTCGACCGTTACAAAACTTTCTTCCTCATTGCTCGAAACATGATCAACCGCAGCTTGCAGGAGCGTAAAGTTTTCCTGCTCCCTGATAAGTGCTATGCAATACTGGTAGAAGTCGATGCCCCTAATGAGTTTGTAGGAATAAGGCGCCAGGTTCAATTTAGTAGAAAAGGCATCGGAGTGAAAAAAAAGCTGTTCCCATTGCCTGTACACACAGGGCTGAAACATGCCTGGCTGCTGCTCCCAGAAGCACCAGGTATGGTCGTTGTCAGATTTGGCATCTTTATCAACAAGGAGGATCTTTTTATCGCCAAATTTTCCTGAAAGTATGAGATGAACAGCGAGGCTGAGCCCTGCGCACCCTGCACCCGTTATGATGTAGTCATAGCGGTCTTCGAGCGTTTTTGTTGTTGAAAAAGAGTGGTTGCTGCCGGGCGCCTGTGTCAAGTTTGTTTCTATTACACGTATAACTGCTGTATGCAGCAAACGTTCATAAAAATAGGAATGAAACCGCAGCTAATACCCACTATACTTTTTTGGTTACGCCTATATGCCCTGCGTTCCAACCAGGAAATAGCGTTTTGTTTTTATCGGAAAATCTTAAGTGCCCCATTGCTACCTCTTCAAACACGGCCCTGAAGTCGGTGGTTACTGGCAGGTCTCTCCTGTCTTCGAGGTTTTCCGGAGCCAGTTCCGGCACCTGACCATGTACCTTGCCACCACTTATGTTGTTACCGAGTATAAACATGCAGGAGGCCCTGCCATGATCAGTACCATTAGAGCCATTCTGTGCCACTGTGCGGCCAAACTCCGTCATTGTCATTACATTCACATCGTCCTGATAAGAAGCAATGTCTGTCCAAAAAGCGGTGATCGCGGTACTCAGATCTCCAACGTTTCTTGAAAACACACCTGTTTCCCTACCCTGGTTGAAATGGGTATCCCAGCCTCCGGATTCCGCAAAAGCTATCTCTAACCCCACATCCATTTTA
>JBGTIL010000401.1:0-3081 GCA_041745695.1 Chitinophagaceae bacterium
TCAAATAGGCGTTATAAACGAGTTGAAAGAACCTGCCTGTTAGGAGTCGAAAAAAGCCTGGAGTTCTTTTCGGGTCAACAGCACATCATACACCTGTTTTACTCTTTGGGTGTAGATGTACAAGCCAATGCTCATAACAACTGAAGCAAGAAGAGATGCTATATGGTATATGAGAAAAACATCTCGTATAGCAGTGGCTTCCTGGAAGTAATGAAAGCAGTAAACCATCGCGTAACAACCATTGGCAAACAAAATAGATGTGATCATGTATGTTTTTCCGAAACCTTTTTTCTTTTCAAATCCAGCCCTTACCCAGGTAGAAAAGAAATAGCAGGAGTAGATCAACATCATGAGGATGCCCGGACCGATTATGTATACAAAGCCTTCAGAATTAAAACCAAAGAGGTACATAATGACCAACTCGTATACAATAAATATAACCAGGCTGATATCAAGCCTTCTTTTTTCGATCATGTTGGTGCAAAAAAAGCGAAGCGTCATCAACATCAACGGGGTATTGAGGTACTTGATAATTACGTGAAATCCTGCCTCCCATTTCAGTGGCACAGCAATAATGCCTAAGTTGATTAGATTGTATACTGCAGCGAGCAGAAAATAGAAAAAGAGGGCAATCAGGCTGCTGTTAGACAGCAACCTGTAGAAGGCAATAATGGCTACCGGCATCAGAAAAGCAAAGGCAGACAAAACACCCATTATGGATACGAGATTCATATTTTTGGTTTAGGATATGGACTTATTTTTTAACGCTTGCGCCGTTAAGTTATCAATGATTATCAGTAGTGCGAAAGCCTTAGGAAAGATTGAGTACTACTGCTGAGACAAGCTCGTAATGTTACTAAGCTTGCTTGCGTTTCTAACATATCTTTCAATCATGAAGCTAACGGCATTGATTCTTTTCTCTTTGTTGTTGTATAACGGTTTTGCACAAACGACCCTGACAGGACGTACAACAGGAGCACTTCCTTACCTCGAATATCGCCGTGGAGACGATCGCCTGGGCGGCGCTAAAATGACCTACCTGGATACGGGAATATTAATACAGGTTGCAGACAGCTCCGGCAGCGACTATAAGGTAAAACTGTCCGCAAATCGCACAGCGTATTTGCCAAAGACAAATTTTAAACAAGAGCTGCACACCACGTTGATGCCTTTCTATTTATCAGGAAGCTGGAGGGTATATGGAGAAGGCAGGCATGACTATCTACGCATAGCCCTGCCCGAAAAATTGCCTTATCAAAGTATGCAGGGTCTTTCTCCTTCCACCATTATTATTGATGTTTTTGGAGTTACCTCAAACACCAATTGGATAAGCCAGTTGCCTACTGTAAAAGCGATCGGGAATGTGTGGTATGAGCAAATCGAGGATGGGGTTTTACGTATTCATATTGAGCTACGGCAGGTACAGCACTGGGGTCACGCTATTTTTTATAATGGCACCACACTTGTTGTTCGCGTGAAGCAGCAGCCTGTGCTTAAGTTACGGGCACTCACTATTGCCATAGATGCCGGTCATGGAGGCGCTAACACGGGTGCTGTTGGGGTTGTAACAAAAGTGGAGGAGAAGCACTACACGCTTGCCATGGCGCGCAAACTTCAAAAATACCTGGAAAGAAAAGGTGCCACCGTATACATGACTCGCAACCATGACACAGATATCACCATGATTGAGCGAACCGCGCTGCTTCGGGAAAAAGACCCCGACCTGCTCATCAGTATGCACCTCAATTCATCGTCCAATGCCGCTGTGAAAGGAACCAGTACCTATTATAGATACATCGGTTTCAGAAGCTTGTCGCAGGCACTCTTAGCGCAGCTGCTGGAGCTCGACCTGCATAACTTCGGGAACATTGGCGCATTCAATTTTGCGCTGAGTGGACCTACAGAATATCCCAATTGCCTTGTGGAAGTTGCTTTTTTAAGCAACAGGGAGGATGAACAAAAAATAAAAGATGAACGGTTTCAAACATCCGTCGCTAAAAAACTTTATAAAGGATTGCGTAACTGGCTACGTGCGATGTAGGTCGGTATGGTGCGAATTTACCGCAGTACCAAAAAAACTGGTTGCCTTTTCATCAAACTCCTGAGTGGAGTCGGTTGTAAAAAAAAGCCGTTGTTCCTGCTGCGATATCCGCTTGTTTATCTCCGGATGCCTGTCTAAATACTGCTTCAGGCTCCGGGTAATAATTTCACCCTGTGATAGAATTTGAATGCCTGCCGGCAGGATCTGTTTTATTTTATCCATCAGCAGGGGATAGTGTGTACAAGCCAAAAGAAGCGTGTCAATTTCCGGATCCACGGCCAGTACCCGGCGAATATGTTTTTTTATAAAATAGTCTGCCCCATCGCCCAGGTGTTCGCCATTTTCTATAAGTGGCACCCACATAGGGCAGGCCTCCTGTGCAATGGTTAGCTGCGGAAAAAACTTTTGAATCTCCAGGAGATAAGATTGCGACTGTACCGTTCCCGTAGTTCCCAGAATCCCGATATGTTGCGATGATGAATAGTCTGCTATGACTTCCGTGGTAGGACGGATGACACCAAGAACCCTGGCGTCCGGAGACAATCGCTGAAGATCATTCTGCTGAATAGTTCGCAAAGCTTTTGCGGATGCGGTATTGCAGGCTAAAATTATAAGAGGACAGTTTTGGTGAAGCAGCCACTCCACGCATTGAAGTGTATAGCGGTAAACCGTTTCGTAGCTGCGATTGCCATATGGAGCCCTGGCGTTGTCTCCCAGATACAAATAATCATACTGAGGTAGTCCACGTATTAACTCCCGTAGCACGGTAAGACCCCCATAACCCGAATCAAAAACACCAATAGGCGACATAAAATATCCTTATGCAGCCGAAGGTAAGTTTGTAAGATTGAATGTGAATCTTTTGCTGAATGCGATATCCGGATGCCAGCCTGCGGCAGAGAGTGTGCGTCAACTGCTTTAAGTTTTTTATCTATCCGGCAAATTCCGGATGATGGCACCGGTTCCATCTTCGCAGGCAAAGCTCCATTGACAAGCTTCACCAAAGGACAAAAAAAATCCCGCCTGATCGAGGGCGGGAT
>JBGTIL010000402.1:0-11345 GCA_041745695.1 Chitinophagaceae bacterium
TTCATCCGGTCGGCCTTTTCTTTCAATTCATCCGACGAGGCATTTCCGGAACGAGGCTGATCGATGATATCTTCGAGGTTGTTGCGGAATTCAACGTTCAGCCGCTCTTTCATCCCAGCGAGTGCCAGCTTCAATTCGTTGAGCTTGTCTTTGATGGCACTCAGGAGGTGTTCCAGTCCATCTTTTTCTTTCACCAGTTGGCGGAGTTCACTTTCTTTTCCGCTGATCGCATTGCGAAGATTGTAGTAGGCCTGGTCTTGAACGTTCAGGGTTTGCTCTTCGGTTTCCCGTCGACGTGCCAAAACCAACAAACCTTCTTCAAGCTCTCTCAGGTTTTCCTGCAGCAAGGCAACATCAACACTAGCCTCTGTTAACTGACCGGTATTATTCTCCACCTGTTGGCGGAGATCGTTCAAACCGTTTGTCTTAAACTGAAGTTCCTGCTTCAGCGCACTGAGTTTGCTTTGCTGCCGGATTACGTTGAGATTGAGTGCATTGTATTGGGTGTTTACTTCGTTGTACAATACTTCGGTGGCGGCGTAGTCTTTTTCCGAATCCTCCAGGCGATTAGTCAGTTTGCTTAACTGTTCATTCAAACCTTCCAGGTCGGCATGCGTAGTAGCAACGCTTATATGCGCAGCATCTAATTGCACCTGGTAGCTTTCCAGCCTGTTCCTTGCCTGGGCACCTGTATGCAGGAGATTTTCCAGTTTATTACGCAGCCCGAACAGTTGATTGTTTTGCTGGCTGATGTTTCTTTCTGCCTCACGGATGGCGTTCTCCTTCAGGTTCTGCTGAAAGTTCATTGCTTCATCCATCTTTTCTTTTATGCGAATCCTGTGATCTTCTACTATCCTTTGCTGTGCAGTAATTTCTTCCTGGAGTTTCGAAAGGTTCTTGGCTCTTCCGATACGTTTACCTTCAAACAAGCCGACGCTCCCACCTTTTAAACTAAAGTTCCCTTTCACGTATTTTCCATGCCGCTCCAATATCACAGCACCATTCCTGTTCTCCAACGCCCCTTCGTCGTTGGCAATATAAACATTGCCAAGCAGTTTTTTTGCCAGTGGCTGGTAGCGTGCATCCACTTCAATCACGTCCATTGCTGCGATGGTTCCTTCCGGCGCATCATGCCCCACGTCGCCTGCTTCGTTTATCCTGTCGAGCAGAAAAAAGTTGGCCTTGCCTTTCTTTGCACCGTCTAAAAGGTGCACTGCCTGCAACCCCTCTGCCAGATTCTCTACCACATAGTAATTCAGGTAAGGTTCCAGCACATTCTCCAGGGCTGCCCTGTATTCTTTTCCGACGTAGATCAGGTCAGTTAATATGGGCGCCTTGTAATTCCATCCCTGGTTGTTGTGCAAAAATTTTACGCTCTCCGGATACCCCTCCATTGAGTCTATCATGCTTTTCAGCAAATCATGTTCGTTTTTTTTGGCATCGAGTTTCCTGCTCTCATCAGCAAGCTGCTGTCGCAGTCTTTCAAGAGAAGCCTGCGTTTCCAGGATCAGGTTTTTTGTGCGGTTGTGTTCTTCCTGAACCTGCTCCAGTGCTGATCTCCGCGAAGCCAGGTCTGCTTCATGCAGCGCAATGTCTTTTTCAAGTCCTTCCTTCTGACCCTCCCTGGTATGCGCTTCCTCGTCGAGCGCCGTTATGGAACGCTGCAGGTTTTGGATGGAGGTGTCGGCAACAGCTACTTTCTTTTCAGCGTCAAACTGGCTGCGCTGTGCTTGTGTAAAAGTGGATCGATGACTATTTACTGCTATTCTCTTTTCATCCAGCACCGTACGTTGCGCATCTACACCGGTGCGTGCTTCGCTTAACTGTGTGCTAAGGGTTTGCAATGAACTGGTCTCTTCGGCAATTTGCTTACCTGTGAACTGTATGCTGTCTTCTATGCCTGAAATCTGGCCACCGGCTTTGAGTAAAAAAGCCTGCAGGGTGTTGCGTTTCTCACCTAAATATTCCAGCCGCTGCGCCGCAAGATTTTTCTTATTCTCACCTGACCGTACTTCCTGAACCAGCTCGTTAAACGCCTGCTGTATTATATGAAGCTCTTTTTCCTTTTCTATGAACACCAGCCGCTGTTGTTCGAGTTCAGCCTCACGCGTAGCTATGTCGGCCTCGAATCCCAACCGGCGATCACTATCCTGCTCATATTGTTCGTTCAGGTTCTTGTAAGTTGCGGTAAAACCTTCGAGTGAAGCCTTCGCGAGTTCAACACTGACCTCCCGGTACTCTTTTTTGATCTCGAAAAACTTTTCGGCTTTTTTTGCCTGGTTCTCAAGCGACTTTAATTGATTATTAATTTCAAATAAAAGGTCCTCGATACGGGCTATGTCTTGTTCGGTTGCTTCCAGCTTTTGCTTTGCTTCTTTTTTTCTTGTTTTGTAGATGGAGATCCCGGCTGCCTGTTCGAGCATCCGGCGCCGGCTGTTGTCTTTGTCTTTAATCAGGTCGTCTACCATTCCCAACTCAATGATCGCATAGCTGTCAGTAGATATCCCGGTATCCATAAACAGGTTCTGGATGTCTTTCAGCCGGCATTGAACATCGTTGAGGCGGTACTCGCTTTCTCCGTTCTTGTAGTATTTACGGGTAACGGTAACCGTGTGAAATTCTGTAGGTAGCAGGTTCTTGGTATTTTCAAACGTAAGGCTCACCTCAGCCAGTCCGCTGGCACTGCGCGATCTAGAACCGTTGAACACGAGGCTTTCCAGGTTCTCCGACCGGAGGTGACTGATTTTTTGTTCGCCGATTACCCAGCGGATGCTGTCAACAATATTGCTTTTGCCGCAGCCATTGGGCCCCACAATGCCTGTAATGTTTTCGTCGAAGTTGACGATCGTTTTATCAGCAAAAGATTTGAAGCCTTTTATTTCGAGAGATTTCAATCGCACGCTTGCCCTTTTTTTTAGCGGGCAAAGATAACTCATCGTTAAAAAGAGCTTTTCTTTTCTCCCGGCAGATGCCGTCCTCTTATACACGAATTGCGCACAGCCCATAAAAATTAGCCTTCCCCCCATCCCATATTCATGGACCCTTTCCCTACTTTAGCTTTTGTTCCGGTTTTTTATGCACATTTGCACTCCAGCACTTTCACTAAATAAAATTTTATAAATGAAAACAATCATTGTTCCTGTTGATTTTTCGCGCACATCAATTAACACAGCTCACTATGCTCTGAAAATGGTGGCAGGTCACCAGGACGTCAAGATTGTTTTCTATCATGCCTACGAAAAAGCAGCTGAGGCAACTGAAGCCCAGGAGCTACTCGAAGAATTGAAAAATAAAGTATCAGAATACAAGGTCGGTGATGTTTCGGTGCACGCTGAAGAATCAACAGACCTTCCCGAGTCACTATCGCGTTTCGCAAGGCACAATGGGGCCAGTCTTATTGTGATGGGTCTTACGGGAAAGTCTAAACTGCAGCAGCTGTTTTTATCAAGCAAGACCCTGAAGCTTGTTGACCGCAATCCTTGTCCTGTACTAATTGTTCCTCCGTCAGCAACCTTTAATCAGATTAAGAATGTTGCACTAACCTCCGATTTCAAAGAGGTAGACATGACGATACCTTCGGTGCCGATCAAGTTCGTTCTGGATCTCTTCAAGCCCAACCTGCATATTGTAAATGTGAACAGTGAGCATTACGTTTCACTCACTGAAGAATTTCTGATGCAGCGGGGAAAGTTTGCCGACATGTTTAAAGAATACAACCCGGAGTTCTACTTTATTGGCACCTACGATTTCCATGAGACGATCAACCTGTTTGTGGGCGATAAAAAAATCGATCTTATCATCACAATACCCAAATCACACTCTTTCATTGAAAATCTGTTTAAGCCAAGCAACACAAAGAAGCTTGTTTTTGAAAGCACTATCCCCGTTCTGGCTGCACACGAATAAGCAGCAACCGTTTGCAACGTTTTGTATGCCAGGCTTTAAATACTAATTTCGCCAAAGCGGAGAAGGTATATTGTGGCTTCCGGCTATACTAATTGCTTGCATGAAAAATATTAAACTGATAGAGGTCCCATCGGAGATCGGTGCCGGCACGCGCGGTGCCAGTTTGGGAATTGATGCGATTAAGATCGCAGCCCTCGATTTCATGAGTTCCTTTTTTATTCATTTTCCTTCTGAAAAGATACCGGTAGAAAATAAGCTGCTTTACGAGCCCATTCATTCTCCTTATGCCAAACGCATCAACGGACTGATCACGGTATATGAGCGAGTGAGCAAATCAGTTTCCGACAGCATCAAACACAATTTTTTTCCTGTAGTGCTTAGCGGCGATCATAGCATTTCCGGGGCAACCATTGCAGGCATCAAAATGGCAAAACCAGAAAGCAAGCTGGGCGTAATTTGGATTGATGCGCACGCCGACCTGCACACACCTTACACTACTCCTTCGGGCAACATGCATGGGATGCCGCTTTGCACAGCGCTCAATGAAGACAATGATGAAATGGCAGCGCATGAACTCGATGCAGAAACAGCTAAACAATGGAACCATCTAAAAAATATCGGCAACATCGCTCCCAAAATACTACCCGAAGACATTGTTTACATCGCCCTGCGCGATTATGAAAAAGAAGAAAAACATCTGATCGACAAGTTCGGTATCAAGATCATCTCCAGCAAAGAAGTAAGAAGCAAAGGGTCGGAAAATATAGTGCGTTCCGTTACCCGCTACCTGAGCGATTGTACAGACATTTACGTGTCGTTTGATGTAGACTGCCTCGACTCCTCCATCTCTAAAGGAACGGGCACGCCGGTTGGAAACGGTTTAAGGGAAAGAGAAGCTGAGGACCTCGTTTCGAAGTTCATGCAAAACCGGAAATTGTGTTGTTTTGAGATCACAGAGGTTAATCCAACGCTCGACAAGGAAAACCTGATGGCCGAAATTGCATTCAATATTTTGCAACGAAGCGTGAACGTGCTCCTAATGAGCTAAAGTTACCGTCCACTTTTCTTATGTCGTCAACCAGGTCAAAACCTCGTTCGTTGCCACTAATGCACAGTCCAGTGAGGCTGTGTGACCGGCAGGCGGAAAGACTGCCCTAAATGCCCTGGTACCATCGGTAAGGGTTACCACCGGGTTTGAATCAAAATCTTATTTTTGTTCGCATTATTAGCTAATTTGTTGGCATTGATTCCACTGCCAATTGTTCCCCTATGAAAAACGCTGCTCCTTTTCGCTCCGCAGCTGTCGGTATCGATAGCCCAACTTCTGTTCCCGAAGGGATTGCGTTTACTCCAGACTTCCCCGAGAACAGTGAGAAAAAGTACCGCGATCTGTTCAATGCGCTCCAGGATGTAGTGATGAATACAGATGGCAACGGGGTGATCCAAATTGTAAATCCTGCTTGCTTTCCTTTTTTCGGATATACGCCAGAAGAAATGATTGGCAAATCGATGAAATTTTTTTACGAAGATGAAGGTCAGAGAGAGCTTCTACTCACTGCGCTGTCCCACAAAGGCATTCTGACAAACTATCCTATCCGGTTTATGACTAAGTCAGGTGCTGTGAAAACCGGCAGTGTCAATATAAAGAAGGTATACGACGCCGCCGGCAATACCGTTGGGCTGGATGGTTTGATCAGAGATATTAGCGAAAAAGTTCAGGCCGACAAGGAGATCGCGCAGGCGAAAGAATTCTATGAAACTATTTTGAACGCCATAGCTTCTGATATAGCAGTTTTTAAAGATGAGAACAAGTACTGCTTCCTGAACAAAAATGCGGTAAAAAGTGATTTGTTGCGCAGCTGGTTGATAGGCAAAGACGATTTTGAATACTGCGAGCACAAGGGAAGAGATATGACCCTGGCAAAAACGCGTTGGGAGAAACATGCAATGGTTACCAATACCAACAAGTCTGTTGAGTGGCTGGAAGAATTCTTTGATACGAGAGGTAATAAGCACTACGAGATCCGCATACTCAAGCCGTTTCAGACGCAGGATGGCAAAAAATACAGAGTGGGTTATGGACTGGACATCACCCAGTTAAAGATCACGGAATTGAAGCTTGCCGAACGGGAAAGTTACCTCCAGTCGCTGCTGGATTCAATCCCGGACACCATATTCCGCGTCAACAGACAGGGGATGTTTATTGACGGAAAAATAGATCCTAAGGCAAAAGAGATCATGGGGCTCCACGAATTTGTTGGCAAAACCCTGCACGAGGTGCTGTTACCAGAAATGGCGCAATTCCATATGCGCCACATCGAGAGAGCACTGGAGGGTGATCAGTTAATAACCTACGAATTTCCCGTGCACCAAAAAGATGGTTCCACCATTTTTCTCGAAGCAAGAATCAATAAGAAATCCCACGATGAAGTGGTGATCATTATCCGGGATATGACAGAGAAAAAGAAATTGCAATCCCAGTTGGACCAGGAATTGGAGCTTCGCCAGCGCAAGATCACCAGCGCTGTAATAAAGGCGCAGGAGAACGAGAGGGCTATTATCGGACAGGAACTACATGATAATGTGAACCAGGTACTCACCACAGTAAAATTGTATACAGAGCTCTGTCTTGATGGAAATTATGATAACATGTCTTTGCTTGGGAAGTCGGTACAATTGCTGAACGGCTCCATCAATGAAATACGCGCCTTGTCTAAACGGCTTTCCGCTCCAACATTGGGTAACATTCATTTAAAAGATTCTATACGGGAACTGGTGGACGCAATTAATGCTACGCATAAACTGGAAATTCGGCTTCATGCCGATCAGCTGGAACACCACGAGGTGAACCCCGAGATCCACATGGCTGTGTACAGGATCTTCCAGGAACACTTTACCAATATCTTAAAACATGCAGAGGCTGAATCCGTAGACGTATTCTGCACGAAGGCGGGCGGAGATCTGCAGATCAGAATAATCGATGAAGGAAAGGGCTTCGACCCTTACAAACGCAGAAAAGGCATAGGCATCACCAACATGATCAGCCGGGCTGAAAGTGTGAAAGGTGAACTGGTGATAGAAAGCAGTCCAGGGCATGGCTGCACGCTGGCGGTTAAAATACCGCTTGCTTAAGCGTGAAGAAACATTGATCCTGTTTTGCGATCGACTCAGTGCTGGGTTTCGCCGTAAAAATTTACCGGTTCCGCAGGCTTTCCTCGGCGTATCTACCGCGGAGCCCACTGAAATGAAATCGGTTGAAAAAAAAATAAAGAAACGCTTTTGTTTTGCCGCGGCCTCCAACAGAAGTTGGGTGGCGAGGATATTTGTAGCCGCGCCGAGGGCTTGTTTTTCTCACAATCATCTCGGGATGAAAGAGCTGCAGCATGTACTACTATTTCCGCCCTATATTTTTCGAATGCCATTACAACACTGTCTCTGTCTTTGATCTGCCAACTCAGGTCCTGAAGATTTGGGTGCTCCGGATGCAGGGGGCATTCTCCCCTGCCGGTTGCGATTACGCTATATCCAAGCGGCAAAGGCACTCTACAAGGTAACGTCCAACAAAACCCTTAGCTCTGTAATTAAAACAACTTGCATCTTTCAAAAATAACATGGATGCTCAGGAGCAACGGGCACGCTTTTGAAAATCAGGTGAGACAGTTCAGCAGCATACTATCGTAATCCCGGCATCGGTACATTGCGCGACGTATTCTTTGTACAATTAATTTAGCCAGATTATGTGTTGCTTCTACACAGTTATCACAAAACCTTATTTTTGAGCCTTCTTAGACTGAACCAGAAGGTCTTTCGTGTTACAAATTACATTAGCTGATGCAGAAAAAAGTTAACCGGATAGGCGTCCTTACTTCAGGCGGCGACTCACCCGGAATGAATGCAGCCATACGTGCTGTAGTTCGCACGGGAATATACAATGGATTGGAAGTATTCGGAATCATGCGGGGCTACCAGGGCATGATGGAGGATGACATTTACAAAATGGAAAGCCGTTCCGTAGCCAATATTATACAGCGTGGCGGCACCATATTAAAAACAGCCCGCTGTAAAGATTTTCTCAAACCGGAAGGTCGGGCCCGGGCTTATGAAGTTTTAAAGAACCGGGGCATCGACGGACTGGTTGTCATCGGTGGCGACGGATCTTTTCGCGGTGCCGTTGATTTCAGTACAGAATATGATATACCCGTAATTGGGATTGCCGGAACGATTGACAAAGATATCCACGGTACCGACTTTACCATAGGTTTCGACACGGCTGTTAATACAGCGGTGGAGGCCATTGATAAAATACGTGACACAGCCGATGCGCATGACCGTCTCTTTATTGTTGAAGTGATGGGAAGAGATTCGGGCTATATCGCATTGCACAGCGGAATTGCCACGGGGGCAGAAAACATATTGATACCAGAGCGTAAAACAGATATTGAAGACATCCTGGCTTCCCTCCAGGAAAAAGAACGCAGGCAGAAACTGGTAAATATTATCGTGGTGGCAGAAGGTGCCAAATTTGGCGGAGCTGCCGAGGTTGCCAGGGCTGTGAAAGAACGCCTGCCCCAAACAGAAGCGCGGGTTTGTATACTCGGTCATATTCAACGCGGCGGTGCCCCTTCCTGCCTCGACCGTCTTATCGCCAGCCGCATGGGTTACCACGCGGTTGAGTGTTTGATAGAAGAACGTTTTAATGTATTTGTAGGCATTCTAAATAACAAGATGAACTATGTGCCCCTCGAAAATGTGGGCAAACGAAAAGGTATCATCAGTGAAGAATGGATGAAGATCGTAAAGATCCTCGCCTCCTGATGTTGCTGTACAGCCCTGCCCCAGGAGCAGTGGTTCCAGTATATATTTCAAAACCATCAATGCTTTTTATCCCCTCTTCACCATAAGTGTGTAACCCGGGGTTGAAGCGATCATATTTAAATATCCAGTTTTTATGAGCAAGAATGCAGGGAAGTACTACCATAAGGGAATGAACAAGGCCGCAGGTATTGAGCACACTTACCACCGCACCAAGATCGTGGCAACCGTAGGCCCCGCCTGCGATACCTACGACAGGCTGCTTGGACTGGTAAAATCGGGTGTCAACGTATTCCGACTTAATTTTTCTCACGGTGGTCATGAAGACAAAGCTCAGATCATCGAATATATCCGCCAGATCAATAACACGGAGCCCTACAACATTTCTATTCTTGGCGACCTGCAGGGACCAAAACTGCGGGTGGGTGAAATGGAAGGTGGCGGGATAGAGGTGGTGCCCGGCGACATACTCACTTTCACCAACGAACGTCTGGTAGGTACGAAGGAACGTATTTATGTTTCTTATCCCGACCTCCATGCAGACGTAAAAATCGGCAACATCATTCTCATAGATGATGGCAAACTGGAAGTGCGGGTGCAAAGCATTCTGCCTAATAACGACGTTCAGGTTGAAGTGGTGATGGGAGGAAAACTGTCGTCCAAAAAAGGGATCAATCTGCCAGACACTAAGATATCTCTTCCCGCACTGACGGATAAAGACCTTGTAGACCTTGATTTTATTATTGACCAGAAGCTAGACTGGGTGGCACTTTCGTTTGTGAGAAGTGTAGACGACATCGTGCTCCTGCGTCAAAAACTGCAGGACCGTAACAGCCGCACCAAGATAATCGCGAAGATCGAAAAGCCGGAGGCGCTTGTCAACATCCGCGACATTATCGTTGAGTCTGATGCCATCATGATTGCGCGTGGCGACCTTGGTGTTGAACTTCCTGTTGAAAAGATTCCCCTGATCCAGCGCCAGCTTATCCGCAAGTGTATCCATCGTGCAAAGCCGGTGATTGTAGCAACCCAGATGATGGAGAGCATGATAGACCGTAACAAACCCAACAGGAGTGAGATCACAGACGTTGCCAATGCAGTACTGGAAGGTGCCGACGCGGTAATGCTTAGTGGTGAAACAGCTACAGGCATGCATCCGAATCTTGTTGTTGAAACGATGCGCAAGATCATCATGGAGGTGGAAAGTACCGAGTACAAATATGACAGGGAGGAATCACTGCAGCCTCAGACCCACTCCCCTTCTTTTCATAGCGATGCTGTTTGCTATAATGCTTCAAAGCTTTCGAGCGATGTAGAAGCAGACGCCCTGATTGGCATGACGCAGAGCGGATACACTGGTTTCATGCTTAGCAGCTACCGTCCGCGGTCACCACTTTTTGTTTTCACCAAAGAGCGTTCGCTGGTAAACCAGTTAAGCCTGAGCTGGGGCGTTCGTGCTTTTTATTATGAAGAAGAAAACAGCCTTGATGAGATCATCACCGATCAGATAGATATTCTAAAACAACGCGGTTTTCTTAAAGTTGGAGACGTAGTAGTGAGCACGGGTAGCACGCCGGTACACCTGCACCTGCCTACCAACGTTGTAAAACTTACCGTGCTGGAGTAAACGACACGTTGTTGCCCGCGAAGTATTAAAACGTTGCGGACAACAGACGGAACTTACGATTTCTACTGGCTACAGGAATAGACCACCAGATATATTGGCATGTATAAGGTCACAGCCTGGCCTTCGCTGAAGCGTGGGTCAGGTACATTGACAGCATCCAGAAAATTTGCCCGCAGGTACGTCACGCACTCCGATCTGTTTCGCGCATTCTATCCTTTGGCGTGCCGTCGGCACAGCCAAAGAATATACAATCAATAGCGTAAAATCTTACCGCCAGATGCACAGAATGATGGCCGCGATGATCTGACCGCACACATGGTAGAGGCCGTCTATGAAATGGAGGCCTGCCGGTTTTTTCACATAGAGGTAGCTGATGCTGGTGGCTGTGAGGGAAAAAAATACGCCGGTGAGCGTGCCGGTTACCACGGCAGTGGTGAGGTTTGGTTCCCCTTCCAGACCGTTGATGAGCATTGCCAGGCCAATGCAGGCGAGCAGCATCAGGAAGAACGAACCGGTCATGATACCTGAAGTTCCCTTTTTGAAGTCTGGATCGTTAACATCAAGGCCCTGGTAGGCAATCCATTTTTTACTAAAAAGCATTCCGTACCATAGAGCGCCAAGTGCAAAATAAGCGAAGGCCGCCACGAGCACGGCCAGCCAGTTGATGCCCGAAAGTGAGTAGGGGTTCATACAGTTGAGTTTGGTATTTGGATAATAAAAGATAAGCAATTTTCAGAAGATCATCAGCGCTGCGTACAAGCAAATTAGCGGCGCTGTTTGTTACCCTTTTACCCGTTTTAATAAAGCTGCCACGGCACCGCTGTCGATGAATGGGTTGCGGTAAGATTCTTCGCTCGAAAAAGCCGGGTGACGAAACTCCATGCTGGATTCGAGTGTGGACCGCAGTGAGGAGTGAAATTCGACAGCCCCGGTTTGTTCAGCCAGGCTTCTGATGTTGTCGGGACGGACACCACTTCCCGGCATGACAATAATGCGATCT
>JBGTIL010000403.1:0-3179 GCA_041745695.1 Chitinophagaceae bacterium
TTGTCATACTTCATTCTAATTGGCGCCACTCTCATTACGAAATAGATCTCATTGCATTTAAAGAAGAAAGGTTGCACTTTATCGAGGTCAAGATGCGCTCTTCCAAAAAATTTGGATTGCCGGAAGAAGGCGTGACCAGGCAAAAGTTTGAACGCCTGCTCAAGGCTGCTGATGAATTTTTATTCTTGCATCCGCAGTACAAACATGTGCAATATGATGTGCTGGCTATCTCCTGCTACAAAAATGAGGCAGTGGAATTTTTCTACATCGGAGATGTATATTTCTAAATTTCGGTTGTGCTACACCGTTGTTGAAGATCTGCTATCATCTGGAAGGTTGCCGGGCAAAATGCAAGGTTTTGCTGGTGCATGGTGAGGTATTCGAGTGTTGACCTTTTGTGAAGATGAGGGAAGCCGGCACAGTCTGCCGGGCGTATGCTGTATACAGAACACTTATTAGTCACACAATCTAAAAACTGACAGGGCCGGCTCCGGTTCATCCATCGTCCGTCCGCCTCTTCGCACAACCATTTTTCTTTAAATTTCTGCGCACTCATCCTAAAATGCAGCGCCAGGCGCAGGATGTCTTCTTTTGTGTAAGACGGCGACATGCTGCGACAACAATTACCGCAAGACAGGCAGTCGATCCCCTCCCACGCTCCTGCCGCTGCGCGCGCTGTCAAGTCATCCAGCTCAGGTGGCGACTGCTCCTGCAAGTCGGTCAAAAATTGTTTCAGCTCCGGCCCCCGGTCAGCGAGTTTTTTCCTGAGCCTTTTTTGTACAGCAGACATACTGGTGAATGATATAACAAGGTAGCAAAGAATCGATTCCGACGGCCCTACCACAACTTCCTATGATCTTCTTTAGGCTTAACTTGCCTGCACTTACTATTACCTTTATGTGGGAGCCTTACATTAAAGGATTTAAATCCTACCTGGAACTGGAGAAATCGCTCGCAGCGCATTCCGTGGCTGCTTACCTGCACGACATACAAAAGCTTACGATGTATTTGCAGTCTGAAAGGTTGACGCCCAGCCCCTCCGAGCTAACCATTACCCACCTCCAGGGATTTGTGCAGTGGGTAGCCGGCCTGGGTATGACCGCCTCCTCTCAGGCCCGCATGATCTCAGGACTTAAAGCTTTTTATAAGTATTGTCTGCTCGAAAATATCACTGCCAGCGATCCAACCACTCTTCTGGAAGCTCCGAAGCTAAGAAGGATGCTACCCGATGTGCTTTCGTTCAGCTAGATTGAGCATTTGCTCGCGCAGATTGACCTGAGTACACCGGAAGGTGCCCGAAACAAGGCGATCATTGAAACTGCGTATAGCTCGGGCCTGCGCGTGAGTGAACTGGTGAACCTGAAACTGTCGCAGCTGTATTTTGAAGTTGGCTTCATTCGCGTGGTGGGAAAAGGCAATAAGGAAAGGCTGGTGCCGATAGGGAGTGATGCCATCAAATACATAGGCATCTACCGGAACAATATCCGGGTACACATGCCCGTGAAAGCAGGAGAAGAGGACATTCTTTTTTTGAACCGGAGAGGAAGGCGCCTGAGCCGCGTCATGATTTTTCTGATCATTAAAGAGTTGGCAAAGAAAGCAGGCATTAACAAGAATATTTCGCCGCATACGTTCAGGCATTCTTTTGCCACCCATCTCGTTGAGGGCGGTGCCGACCTGCGGGCAGTACAGGAAATGCTGGGTCATGAAAGCATTACCACTACGGAAATCTACACCCACCTCGACAGGGAGTTTTTGCGCGAGACACTGCACCAGTTCCATCCCGCTTTTCAGAAATAGCTTTCCTTTTTGAGCTTCTATGTGTTTGTGTGTTGAAATCATCGCCACAAAGGCCTAAGACGGAAAGGAGCACAAAGAAAACTTTTGTCTAATGGAACAATAACTGAGAGGTTGCTTCGTCTTTCGACAACTCAACCTTACCTACTCCTTTTGTGCTTCTCTATGTGTCTGTGTGTCTATGTGTTGAATCATCGCCTCAAACCAGCCGCTGAGCCGATAATGGCGCCACCTATCTCTACTTTATTTACTTTTGCCTCATAAACGAAAAGCTATGTTCAAAAAATTATTGATCTGTGGTTTCGCAGCAGCTACCCTCCTTTCTGCGCAAGCCCAAACTATTAGAACTCCGCAGCCCAGTCCTACCCAAACCATCAAGCAAGACTTCGGCATCGGTACCGTGGAATTGTCTTACTCCCGCCCCAGCATCAAAGGAAGAAAAATTTATACCGACCTGGCACCTGCCGGACAGGTATGGCGTACGGGTGCCAACGGCGCCACCACGCTCAACTTTTCAGACGAAGTAACGATCGGAGGCACCAAAGTAGCACCCGGAAAGTATGGCTTACTCAGCATTCCTGGCAAAGAGACCTGGACCCTTATCCTCACCAAACAGCTAGATGTCACCAGCCCCGCTGCCTACAAAACGGAAAGCGACGTGGTACGCGTTAACTTAAAGCCTATGACCACAGAAATGCCTATGGAAACCTTCACGATGCAGTTTGCCAATGTGAAGGCAGCCAGCATGGACCTCCACCTGATGTGGGACAAGGTTGCAGTGAGCCTTCCAATTACTGCTGATGTTGACTCCAAACTAATGGGGCAGATAGATGCAGCGATGAATAAGGACAACAAACCGTATTTCGCTTCAGCCATGTATTACCTCGAAAATGGTAAAGACCTGAACAAAGCCCTGTCGTGGTTCGACAAGGCGGTGGAGCAGAATCCAAAAGCCTTCTGGATACACCACCAGCGTGCGAATGCCCTTGCCAAACTTGGAAAAAAAGCTGAGGCAAAAACAGCCGCTACTAAATCGATAGAACTGGCTAAAGAAGCCAAGAACGACGACTACGTACGTATGAATGAAAAGTTGCTGGTAGATCTGAAGTAAGTTCTGTACCTGGTTTACAGCCAGTATTTAATTTTCGAAACCATATTGCGGCGCCTTCGGCGCCGCTTTTGTTTCCGCCCACCCCGGTTACATTTCGATCCCGATCTTCCGCATCAGGATAGCCGCATTCAGGCTCTCACAAATACCTTTTTTTAGCTTATAGTCAAAGTACAACTCGTCTTCATTCGCTACCTGCACATCAAAATGGTAGTTCTCTATCGACTGCTCATTTACACCGCTCCATTCAGCCAGTGAGAGATCGTGCGTTGCC
>JBGTIL010000404.1:0-7453 GCA_041745695.1 Chitinophagaceae bacterium
GTGCTCACCTGGGGGAAGCACCTGCTATTTGTGTTTACCAACGGTACTGTACGCGTACACCTGATGCTTTTCGGAGAGATTCGGATCAACGAACGAAGGAAGGTGAACAGGTCGTTTTTCCTTGAATTTGCTAAGGGTGAAATAAATGGCTACGTGGTAAGGGCCGAGCAGCTGAAGGCGCCCGCAGAAGAAGTCTACGACTGGCGCCTGGATATTATGGATAGCCGCTTTGATGCGGCCCACGTAAAAGCCCTCGTGAAAAAACAAGACAAAAAAACTATTGATGATGTGCTGATGGACCAGGAAATATTTTCTGGGGTGGGAAATAAAATACGTAATGAGGCACTTTACCTTGCAGGCATTCATCCCTCCAGTATTACCGGAAAGATACCTGCGGCAAAGATCACCAGGCTAATAAAAGAAGTACTCAAATATGCCAAATTGTTTTACCACAACCTCGAAAAAATGGGTGTGCATAAGAGTTTTGGAGTGTACAAGCAGGAGTTTGCGGCCGATGGAAGCGAAGTGACGATGCAGATTTTACCGAAGTCGAAGCGGAAAATTTATTTCAGTGAGCATAAGCAAGTGCTGTACACCTGACACGGGCGCTGCATGGACTTTTTTTGATGGTTAGATTGTTTTTACTTTTTGAAAGAGGCAGCGGCTTGATCGACATCTACCCTTTGCGTTAAGAAAGGCTTGACCAGGTGCTGGAAAATGAGAAGCAATTTAGCGGACTTGTAGAACGGCGCATGTGGGGCAGGCGGCATTATCCACGTACATATTACTAGTCACTTAAACAGAAAAATATGGAAACTATAATTATGGGCGACCTCGTGCAATTAAAATCGGGCGGCCCCAAAATGACTGTAAAACGAATCGTTGGACAGGGCCTTGATACCTGGCAGGGGAAAACCAATGAACAGGTATTAAGAATTCAGGGGTACAAAGATGGCGACCTGGTGTGCATCTGGTTTGAGGAAACCAAACTACACGAAGGTGTTTTTCCGCTAGAGACACTGCAAAAATTATAAGCCGCCCACCAAAAAAAACCCGCGTTTTTCACGCAGGTTTTTTTTCTGTCAAATATGCATTTACTAGCGGCGGGTTGTATCCTTGCGGTTACCATCAAAAACATCTTTGGTTTCTTCGCCTACTTTGCGGGCACCTTTTTCTATGGCATTACCGGCTTTCTCTGCACCTCTTTCAATAGCGTCGCCAGCCTTTACTGCGCCTCTTTTGGTAGCATCCCATCCATCCTCGATGGCGTTACCGGCATCATCGAAAAAGTTTCCGGCTCTGTTTACTATTTCACCATCTCTCAGCGTTACTACCTCTTTGTTCCTTCTTACTTCGCCATTTTTTCTCACGACTACGCCATTGTCTAATGTAACATCTTCGTTACTTTCTACCCAGTTGTCATTTCTCCAAACCATTACTTTACCATCCCGGTAAGAAACGTCTCCATCGCCAGCCGTGTAGCCGGTAGTTGCGGTGGTTGTGGTGTTGGTGGTAACTGTTGTAGACGAGTCTGTGTTCACCGAAGTGGTTGTGGTTTCTTCACTCGTACATGCAGTGAATGAAGCAACAAGCGTTGCCATTGCCAGAATTCTTTTCATAATAATTGTTTTAGATCGACCAGCTGATTGAACTTTTACTCAGGTCTGTCTCCTAATCCCAATAAAATTCGTGCCATAGCAAAGATTTGGGTTACACGTCTACAGAATCATACACCACTACTTTTTCCCACAGATTTGAACAGTCGGCAATGAACTTCAGGTGAATGGGATCATCCTGGTAAGCCTTCTGACCAGCCAGGTCATTAAAAAAAAGAAGCTCTGAAGCACTGTAGGAAATGTCAACGACGGTGCGGTCTTCAGTGGCAGCTGGCAAGCCAATATGGATGCGCTGCACCGTTTTAATCTTTTTCAAAGTTTGCAAACCGGCTACCAACTTGGCGAGGTCGTCTTTTGAATTTTTATTCTTCAGCCAGAAAAACACATGATGAATTACCATTTTTTTCGCCCTCGTTTGGAGTAAAGGTAAGCCTGCTGCCCCGGCGGCGGCAATAGCGGTATGGGTAATGAAAGCCCGACGGTTTTGTTTGCTCATAATATTTATTTAAACCAGGAAAGAAAGATACGGATAAATGGGGCTGCATTAACCTGGAACGCCTTCGTGATCAGGATATGACACACAAGATCCGATCGGTTCCTGTTGATGGCGCCATTTTTTTTCATTGAAAAGAATCGATACATTCATAGAGAGAGAACCAGGCAATCTACGCTAAGAAAACTCCCCTTTTTCCTCTGTCGCTGTTTACACCATTTCTAACATAAACCAAAACAACAATGAAAAAAGGATTTCTTGCACTTGCGGGCCTGTGCCTGCTCTTTTCCTGTACTGACGGTAACGACAGCAGTTCTTCCGCGTCTGGCAGTAACACGGAACACATGACCGCGGCGTCGCGGAACTCAGAACAAAACAGGGAGATTTATCGAGCCATCCAAACCGGCGATGTAAGCAAACTAGACAGTTTTATTGCTCCCGATATCATCGATCATGAAGGTAATATGGGGAAAGACATCGTAGGGCTGGATAGCTTAAAACACCATCTCGGTAAGTTGCATACTTACTTTGACGGGCTGCAAATGGAAGTACTGTCGGAGGCTACTTCATTAGATAACAACTATCATTTCTCCATGATCAGGATGAAAGGAAAAGCAAAAGCCAACCCCTGGGGCATGCCGGTTGGTATGGACATGGACGATACCGGTATAGATGTAGTAAAAATAAAAGATGGCAAAGCAACAGAGCACTGGAGCTTTACCAGCCAAAAAGATATGGGGGAGATGATGGAAATGATGAGCGCTGCCCCCAAACCGGCAGCAACGAGAGACAGCGTTAACCGATAGTCGCACCTGACGCACTACCCCGGAAATCTCCGGGGTTTTTTGTGCTTGCCAGCCATTCTGTTAATGCTGTTTGGGTTGTTAGCAACGAGCAATAATTTTGCAGGCCATGGAGATAGGCATATATACTTTCGCAGACGTAGGCACACATCCAGTCACCGGAGAAAGCGTAAGTGCACAGCAGCGACTGCGCAACCTGATGGAGGAGATCTCATTGGCAGATCAGCTTCAGCTGGATGTGTTTGCGATAGGTGAGCACCACCGCCCCGACTATGCAATATCAGCACCTGCTGTTGTACTCGGTGCAGCAGCTGCGACAACCAAAAATATAAAGCTTTCCAGCGCGGTTACTGTTCTAAGTTCTGATGATCCTGTTCGCGTATTTCAGGCCTTCGCCACCGTAGACCTTCTTTCGGAAGGGCGGGCAGAGATCATGGCCGGGCGGGGCTCCTTTATTGAGTCCTTTCCGCTTTTCGGCTACAACCTGGGCGACTACGACAGCCTGTTTTCAGAAAAGCTGGCGATGCTGCAGGAGTTGAACAGGGATGAGTTCATTACCTGGAAAGGAGTTCATACTCAATCCATCAAAAATAAAGGCGTGTATCCGCGGCCTTATAATGCAACCCTGCCTATCTGGGTAGCAGTGGGGGGTACGCCCGAATCGGTGGTACGCGCTGCAGACGCCGGTTTACCCATGGCCCTTGCGATTATCGGAGGGGAGCCTGCCCGCTTTGCCCCTTTCGCCAAACTCTACCGCGACGTATACCAAAAAACAGGGCATCCAGCTGCAGCACTGCAATTAGGAATTAACTCTCACGCTTACATTGCCGACGATTCCAACGCAGCAAGGGACGAATTTTTCCCGCCGTACGCTGAGGTTATGGGGCGCATCGGCAAGGAACGTGGCTGGCCCCCGCTTAGCCGCCAACAGTTTGATGCTTCTACCGAACCTAAGGGCGCTTTGCTGGTGGGAAGCCCTCAACAGGTGATCGATAAGATTTTAGCACAGCATGAGTTGTTCAGGCATACCCGTTT
Organism: Chitinophagaceae bacterium; assembly: GCA_041745695.1. GTDB lineage: Bacteria > Bacteroidota > Bacteroidia > Chitinophagales > Chitinophagaceae > Flavisolibacter. Next base: position 3,948 of record JBGTIL010000404.1, read on the forward strand.
TCTTGCTCAGATGAGCCTGGGCGCCATGCCGCATCAAAAGATCATGCGGTCAATTGAACTTCTGGGTACAGTGGTGGCACCCGCGGTTAGAAAAGCTATTGGTAGTTCGAAACCAGAAGTACCCGGCCTGGCTTCGGCAGTTAAGATGCTCTAAAGCAGCCTGTCAGGAGTAATCAGTTTATCTCAATGTTTAAGTATTCCAACAATCGGGGAAGAGGCAGCGGCTGTGTGCTGGTGCCCGAACAAAATATTCTGTGATTGTTCGTTGTCCTGGAGTTTAAAAATTCGCACCCAAACATCAAATAAAAACAAGAGCGCGGCTTTTACAGGCCGCGCTCTTCATTGATGCAATTTATTTTAATGACGCCCTTCGCGTTTGTCTTTTTCATTTCCAATGATAGCGCCTGCGCCCGCGCCTACAACACCACCTATAACGGCTCCTGCAGCACGATTTCTTTTATTAACTACTGCTCCGGTACCCGCACCTACTACACCACCGATAACGGCACCTTTCGCTGTTTTGCTCCATCCCGTATTTTCTTTCGCAGCATTTTGCGATTCTGATGACATAGCTTCAGAACTGTTAGCGGATGAACTACCGGAGGTATTACGCGCACCTGTTTCGTTTCTGCTTTCCGTACGTGCTGCCCTTGGGGCTGCTACCGGTTTTGCCGCTACAGTTGTACTGTCTTTTGTTGTGATGGTTGTAGTGGTAGTCGTTGTTTTGGGGTTGCCCGTGCACGCGGCTAACAACACAATAGAACTGAAAACTAAAAATTTCGATTTCATGGTATTTCTTTAGGGGTTAAGATGATTGCCTGAAACCTAATGCAAGCGCGGGGTAAAAGAGAGCCTGTTTTGATAAACTGTGGACTGTCAGGTGCAATTACCTGTGCGTGACTAAGCAGTATTACTTAAAGCTGTCGTAAACTACCCTGATTTTTTATATGCATATCATGTAGGCTGCATCCGGTTATGCGCGTAAATATCCATTTCACTCTTTCGTTTTAGTACACGGAACTATATCGAGCGTTAAGCACGCAACTTTAACCAATCAAAATTTCCCTTCCACGAATGTCCTGCAACCTGGGGGCTTTTTAAAATGAAATAAAGGTATGGCCCGCCTGGGTTTGATGCATTCCTGCAGTAACTGTAGTAATACTACTATTGTTTTATAGTTTATTGCGAAAACTGCCGTGCGAAAATCTACCCAACCGACCAAATTTGCCTGTTTTTTATTAGGACAAATAAATGCTGGGCGGTAGTATTGCTCCCAAGTAAATTATCCTAAAAAACACACAGTATTTATGAAAACAAACAAATCCTTCCTTGCTTTATCAATCATTTCTTCTGCTTTATTATTTAGTTGTTCAAAAGAGAAAAACGAATCACCAGGCGTTTCTTATCAAATGAAAACGTCGTCTGCATCTGCACCAATCGGCGGTCGTGTAACCGGAGGCGGTATTCAGTGGACTTCAGGTTATGTATGGGCATCAGAGATCGAGTTCGAAGCTGAAAATGGTAGTACTGAAGTAGAATTTAAAACTGAAACCAAGCAGAAATTAGACCTGTTTGCTCCACTTTCTTCCCTAGGTATGATCACAATCCCTGCAGGTGTTTATAAGGACATTGAGTATGAAATAGAAGTGGCTCCAAACGGTACTGAAGCAGCTTTCCAGGTTGCTGGTGTTTTCACCGATTCAACTGGCATGGCTACTCCCATTTCTTTCCAGCTTAACACAAAAATTGAAATTGAAGCCGAGCAGGAAAACGTCACTGTTACCGATGGTAACAACTTGACAGCACTCACCACCCTTAATCTTTCTGTTCTGACAGCCGGTATTACAGAAACTATGTTGAACGATGCAGAACGCACTAACGGAACCATCGAGATTTCAGCCACGTCTAATCCTATCTTATGGGCTATGATCGCAGCTAATTTGAAAGGCTGCAGCAGCGTTGAAGTAGACTAATCTTCACTGGCAACCATAAATTCAATTGCGATAAATATTCAACCGTCTCCGGGTTCTTCAACTCTGAGACGGTTTTTTTTGTGCCGCCGGGGCAATTGTTCTGCTCAATGAAAAGTTGCCTGTTACCTGGCTCTTTCATATTGGGGCGGCCATTCAATATTTGCTCCGAGGCTTTGAGCAGCATGTAGTGGAAAGTAAGGATCCCGCAACAGTTGCCTCGCCATAAACACAAGGTCGGCCTTGCCGGTGCTCACAATACTTTCGGCTTCCTCCGCTGTTGTGATCAGGCCAACGGCACCCGTCATGATCTGCGCTTCCTTTTTAATCAGCTCGGCAAAATGCGTTTGGTACAAAGGTCCAAGTGGTACTTGTTGCCCCGACACATTACCGCCACTGGAGCAATCAATTACATCCACTCCACACTCTTTTAGTATTACAGAAAGCGCCACCGTTTCTTCCGGAGTCCAGCCACCAGGTACCCAGTCTGTTGCCGACAAGCGTACGAAAAGCGGACGTTCCCGGCTCCACACCTGGCGAATCACCTTTGTGACCTCTACGAGGAGTCTGATCCTGTTGTCAAAAGAACCCCCGTATTCATCGTTGCGTTGGTTGCTGGCAGGAGATAGAAATTCATGTAGCAAATAGCCATGCGCACCATGCAGTTCTATTATGTCAAAACCTGCATCGATAGCCAGGAGGGCTGCTGTCCTAAACTGGTCAATCAGTTCTTTGATCTCCACCTCGGTCATGGCATGCGGAACAGGCTCGATTTCTTTATAGGGAATAGCACTCGGAGCCTGCGTTGCCCACGCGCCTTCATTCGCGCTCAGCGATGCAGCTCCTTCCCAGGGACGTTGGTGGCTTGCCTTTCGGCCTGCATGCGCCAGCTGAATGCCGGCAACAGACCCCTGCTCTTTGATAAAATGGGTGATCTTTTGTAAGAAAGGGACATGTTCCGGTTTGTAAATACCAAGGTCATAAGGCGATATTCTTCCGGCCGGCGACACTGCAGCTGCTTCCGAAAAAACCAAACCAGCGCCACCAACAGCGCGGCTTCCCAGGTGAACCAGGTGCCAATCGTTTGCGTAACCATCTACACTGCTGTACTGGCACATCGAAGAAACCACAATTCGGTTCTTAAGGGTTACGTTTCCTATCTGCAACGGTTGAAATAAGTTAGCCATAGATACTCAAAACTTCAAATTTACGACTATAACGAAGTGCGACGTCAATCATGGTTTTGAAAAAGCATTACAGCTGTCGCTTATATAAATTAACCCGTTCACCAGTGCTGGTGTTTGTTCTGCATCAGGTGCAGGAATTTTGGAGCCATCGAAGTCGCTGTTCCTGAGTTTCCTAACTTCAGACTGATCAAACCTGCGGTTTTTTCAAACTACTGTGAATCCGTTTATGCACTAGCTTTTGATGATGCAGATGCGGGAATGAAAACGTCCTGAGTTAGGAAACTCAGGACAGCGGTCGTTTACATAACGAAGCCCGCTTATTAGTGCTCGTTGTTACGCCGTGCCCAGC
>JBGTIL010000405.1:0-6926 GCA_041745695.1 Chitinophagaceae bacterium
TTTTCGTTGCAAAGTTATTATCGGAATTTTGTTGGCTTCAAAACTACTCTTTGCTCGCGATTATAGCAATGAAACATAAAAATTCTTTGATATGTAACTTTATTTTTCTAAGTTAGATGTATCGTTGCTACAATCAAATCCGCATCCCCGCGTCCAATGAGGGTAATCAGAAACCCCTTAGCAAAAAAAGCATGGCGTCATTCACTCTTGACAATGAGCCATATAATATTTGCTAGCAGGGCCCCCCATTTTCGCAAATGTCAATTCTGCTGAAATTGGAAATAGTTATCAGTTTACAATTGATCGTTTGTTGTAAAGGTTAGACTATCTGGAGTCAATATGCAATGGTTTAAGTCAAAGTGTGGCACGTCCACACGGCATCAACCGGTGCTCATCATTCATAATTTTCTAACAAAAAATAAAACAAATGAGGATTATCTTACTTGACTGGAATGAAAGAGCATTAACCGGCATACGGGAGTCAAAGCCGGGGCCACCAATGGCTGCCCGCTCGATCGGGATATTATACACCTGCATTTATGATGCTTGGGCAGCCTACGATGCGATTGCTAGACCTGTGCACAGCTCTACACCTCGCCGCCCTGGAGCACAACGTACTGACGCGAACCGTACGTTAGCTATACATTATGCAGCATATCGTGCTTTGCTTGATCAATTTCCCAAGCAGAAAAAGTTGTTTGCGGATTATATGGTTGAGTTAGGATTAAATCCTAACGACGCATCGACTAATTTGAATTCACCAATTGGGGTCGGCAATGTAGCAGCTAAGGCTGTGTTAGACTTTAGGCATGCTGATAATTCAAATCAAGAAAATGAGTATTCCGACACCACTAATTATTCGCCTAAGAACAAATCGATTAGCGCCCTATTTCCGACTACTCTTGTCGAGATAGCAAGCTTGGGAAAATGGCAACCGCTTTCATATTTGTCATCCGATAAAGTGCCATCAGAACCAAATTTCATTGCACCACATTGGTATCTTGTCAAACCATTCGCACTAACCTCCGGTAGTCAATTTCGGCCGCCTGCTCCCGTTGACCCTTATTCCCAAATTTTTATGGACCAGGCTAAGCACGTTATCGATATTCAGGCGAATATGAATACAAAGCAAAAGGTAATTGCTGAATATTGGGCAGATGGCCCCAAATCCGAGCTTCCCCCGGGTCATTGGACTCTTTTCACTTCGTATGTTGTTAAAAGAGATAAGCTTAATCTCGATCAAAGTGTGAAGTTGTTTTTCGCTGTCGCTAATGCAATTTTCGATGCCTCTATTGCAACCTGGGAGGCGAAAGTACACTTTGACTATGTGCGACCTATCACAGCTATTCGTGCATTATTCAGGGATAAAACCATCAAGGCATGGGGTGGACCAGGAAAAGGCATTGTAGAAATAGATGGCGCAACTTGGCTTCCTTTTCAGGCTTCAACTTTTCCGACGCCACCATTTGCTGAATATACTTCTGGACACAGCGCATTTAGCATGGCAGCCGCAGAGGTCCTGAAGAGTTTTACTGGTAGTGACTTGTTCGGGTATTACTATATGCAAGACAAACCGCTAAATGCCGATCCCACAGAATACGTGCTAGGGACCACCATGAGGTGGAATACTTTTTCCGAAGCCGCATACGAAGCTGGTGAATCACGCATCTATGGCGGTATTCATTTTTACGAGGGCAATGTGAGAGGGCTTGAACTTGGGCAGAAAGTAGGTGCAGCGGTTTTCGAAAAGGCTCAGAGCTATTGGGAGGGTACAATCTAGATTCAATCGATGTAAATGTCTTTGAGTTGAATAATCCGTGACTCGTCTTACATATGTTTGAACTAGATAGTAGTGGGTTTAGTTTATAGGGCAACTGCAAATCAGCTTTGTACTGGTTCGATACCAATGTGGTGCACATTGGTATCGAAACCACATTAATTTGTTTGAGGCGTCAGAAGAATTAGGATAACTCGCAGTTGCACGATTATATTTGTACCGATAGGTAGAAAGTGTTAGTAAAGCGAACAATAGCAGCACACTTTCAAAGTTCTTATTGTTCTGCGACACATTTTTGACACACATTGTCTATAAATAATTGATTCCAAGGACTAAAGGATTCCAGTCCCGGGCACCGCTCCGGATCACATCCCACGATACTTATTTTTAGTTAATCAGATATTTCACAAATCCCTTCGCAGCAGTCGATCAGTGTATAGCCCCACACATAATGTTTTATCAGTTGCACGAGGGCTGCGTTGGCTTACAAGCGCAAACAGGCAGATAGTAGCCATTGCATTAGCTGCCGGACCAGCTTTTGCATCTACAACCAAACCATCTGTCTTAGCCTCAATCTGAATTGCTGTCTCCACACAACTTTATCTTTCTTTTCCCTTTTCCCACTCGCTGCTGGCGTCAATATTGATCAAGGAGTGTATATGAAAAATATGCTGGTAACCCTTTTTACCTTCTTGCTGCTGGCGGTTTCTGGACAGTCACAACCCGTGAATGGTCAATTGGAAATACAACTCAACAAAAACATTTTACAACCCGGGGATTCGTTGTTTGTAAAGGTTGATTACAAAGATGGGCGCGGAAAAATAGAGAACCAACCCCTGTCGACGCTGGAGCTCATAATTAAAAACGAACAAGGGCTGCGTACCCGCCTCCGCTGGCCAATGATTGATGGGCAGGCTTCCGGTACCTTGTATCTACCCGATTCGCTGCCTCACGGCAAATACACGCTGCTGGCGGGTTTGCAGCAACGCTTTTTCGAGGTGATAGGCAAGATACAGGACGCAGGTAACAACCGCACTATACAGGCCATGCTCCTAACCAAAACCGGCGCCTGGGACGAGCAGCGAGTAACTGTGGCGCGAGACGGCAGTTTTGCCATCCGCAACTGGCTTTTTGAAGACAATGCACTGATGGCTTTTTCCGGAACAAAGAACAACAAACCGCTGAATATCCGCATCGACACCCAACTCGATTCAAGCTACGCCCCCGTGGCTGTGGCAGGCCGGGCATTTTACATCGGGAACCCTCCAGCAGCAGTGCGAGCAACCCTCAATCAGCCCGTAGAGATCTCCGAGGCGGTTTTCGCAGACCGCGGTAGCACACTGCCGGCAGTGGTGGTGAGGAGCAGTGCCAAAAGCCCGGCGCAGCAATTCGACGAAGAACATGTCAGGGGCTTGTTCCAGTCGGGCAACGAACGTATAGTTAGCATTTTCAACGATCCTAGTGCGCCTGGTTTTCCTAATATTTTATCTTACCTGCAGGGGCGAGTGGCTGGTTTGCAAATAACACAAGCCGGCTTTAACGGAGGTGCGGCCAGATGGCGCGGCAGCCCGGTAACGTTTTTCCTGGATGAAGTAAGGGTATCCGCCCAACAAATTGTAAGCATTCCCATGACAGACATTGCCATTGTAAAAGCATTTCCCCCACCTTTCATGGGCGCTCCCGGAGGCGCTGGTGCCGTAGCCATTTATACTCGTAGGGGCGGCGAAGCCAGCTACCTTCCCAACAACAGGCAGGTATTTAAAGTGCGGGGCTACACGCCATCCTCCATCACACTGAACATGGATAAGCTAACCATATAAAAACATACAGGGGTTTGGCTTCCGCCCGGACTGGCTCAACGAAAACAAAAATTTTATGAAGGTTGATAGAACCGTTTTCTAATATGACTTCCTTATTTTCTTCCTTGTACCATTTACAAGCACTTCGTTTCCAAAGTACCCCCATGGTAAATCTTTGGGCAGCCTGGACTGGAAATAATGCGCTTGTTTTAAAAAGATCGCTGGATCAGAATTTGTATGACTATTCTCCTTTTTCATTAAAAGGGAATCAGCAGCGTAATAGTACCGGGTTTCGCAGTTTCTGCAGGTAGACCTGGGTGGAATAACCGTTACGGATGCCAATTTATTTGCACCGAAAGAATAAATTACTTGTGTTCCCTTCTTTGGCTCTTTAGGATTGTGATTCTCGCGAACGGAACTGATCGTCCTGTTCCGTTTGTCAAAATAATACGAGCGGCTTAGGGTTACGTTCTTACCAGTGGCATCCACTGTATCCATCAACTCAAAACTTAACAGGATATGTTTACCGGGGGTAAATCTCTTTGCCTTGGTAACAATGAACACAGTGTCCAAAGTCTGGGCACCGAGGTAGGTACCCAGAGCCAGTGCGAGCAAAAGAACAGGTATCTTCTTCATGGTTTACACTTTAGATTGGGAAAGTTGGATTTGACTCCAAAAATTTGCACCGCAAGAAATAGCCGGAGTGTGAGTATCAGTAAAAAAACTCCCGACTGTAAGCCGCGGCATATCGGAATAGGGCTTCCAAGGTACTCATCGAATGTGGCATAAAACTACGGCACACATAAGTTCCTACCGTGACGGCTGTTATAACAGTTGGTGTTTGTCGTCAGGATGCAATGTAGCTACACTTTTCTATATAGTTTGCCCGGCTCTGTGGCATCGCCTTAAAACTACAAAATGTTCCAAATCATGCGTACGTCAGGAGCCTTATTAATTCGGTACGTTGCGTACTACATTTTAACGAAAGTATTTATACCAGTGCCAGCTTGCCGTCTAATTAAAAAGCGAATCCGGTTTTGACATCCAGTGCAGAAACACATCATGTAAAGCAGAAGCAATCAACCAGGAAAGAATAGTGCCGTCCGTTTTATTTGCGCTCTCATACAACCTGGTCTAACAGTGTAGTAATTGTCGCCGGTGAAATATTTTCGTTTGTAGATTCCGTCCCCTCATCAGCCAGTGCTAATATATTAAATTTATTTGTAAGATACGATGTATGAGTCACCGACACTACTCTGGAAGACCGGTTAGCTTGCGGTGACTTGTGTTTTTCAAGAAATTTTTCCTTCTCTTTTTTGCCTATAAAGCCCGGTCCCTTAGCGTCTCAGGTTTGGTAAGGTCAATAAACTCACGGCAGTCAATGCCTCGAATCGTAGAAATTTATACTTCGCCCTTATCCAACGCTTCGCTTTTAAAAAATTTCTACCCTTCCAATTTGCCTGATCGTTGCTACCTGCTCCAACCGCCAAAACATTTCAAAATCTGCCTAGAGCGACTGCGGGGAAGATTGACTTAGGCCGGACAATCGATGATCAACTATTCCAAATATTCTGACGCCAGCAGCATTTAAACGCCGCAATACCGTATTTTAATTTGACAGCCTACTGGCAATTCGAGTATCAGTAACTGCTGCCACTTAAATCAAAGCTTCATACAATATCTCTACCGGATGCTTTGCCCTTCTACCAGTTCCGTCTTTGATCTGGTGCCTGCAACTGGTGCCGGTCGCTGCGATAATTACTTCATTTTCCAGTTTACGTACTGCGGGAAATAGGACCAACTCTCCGATCTGCATAGAGATCTCATAGTGCTCCTTTTCGTAACCGAACGAACCCGCCATACCACAACATCCAGAGGCAATTGTATCTACGGAATAGTTCTGAGGCAGCGATAACAGGTGCACGGACGCCGACAGTGCATTCCAGGCTTTCTGCTGGCAATGCCCATGCAGATGAATGAGTTTCTTTTCCTGGGTAAACTGGTCCTGGCTGATGTTTCCTTTGGCGACTTCCTTTGTGACGAACTCATCTATCAGGTACACGTTGGCAGAAAGTTCTTTAGCCTCCTGCAACTGGTCATCATCTACCAAGTCAACATACTCATCTCTGAAAGTTAGGATAGCTGATGGCTCTATACCTATCAACGGCGTATCGTTGCTGACCAATGGAGCAAGCAGGGCAACATTCTTTTGCGCAATCTTTTTTGCAGCACGCAGCATTCCTTTACTGAGCCAGGCCCTGCCACTTTCTTCATGCTTTGGTATCATCACTTCATAGCCCAACCTCTCCAGCAACAAAATGGCTTTGATCCCGATCTCCGTATCATTATAATTAGTAAACTCATCACAGAAGAGATACACCTTCCTGCCCTTGTTTAAAGGACGCGAACTCCACCACTTCCTCAACGTTGTTGTATGCATGGTGGGCATGGAGCGCTCAACAGCAAAGCCTGAGAAGCGCTTCACCAATTTGCTGATGCTCCTGTTTGTCATCATGAAGTTATACAAGCCCGGCACCAGGGCACCCAACCTGGCGGAGGTGTTGAAATTGGCTATCAGCCTCGATCTGAACGGAATGCCATTGGCATCATAATACTGCTGCAGAAACTCTGCCTTCAGCTTTGCCATATCAACATTGCTTGGGCATTCAGATTTACAGCCCTTGCAACTGAGGCACAGGTCCATCACATCCTTGATCTCCTCATGATCAAAGCGGTTTACTTTGTCAGAGTTTGTTAGAAATTCTCTTAGAATATTTGCCCTTGCTCTGGTAGTATCCCGCTCGTTGCGCGTAGCCATGAATGACGGACACATGGTGCCGCCGCTCAGCTCTGTCTTGCGACAGTCACCGGAACCGTTGCACTGTTCAGCATGTTGCAACACATCCTGGTTGTGGTACCGGAACACTGTTTTAAATACGGGGGTGGTCTGTCCCGGCGTATAGCGCAGCATCGAGTTCATGGACGGCGTATCAACAATTTTGTTGGGGTTGAAAATATTTTCCGGGTCCCAGGTGCGCTTGATCTCTTTTAGTAAAGCATAATTTTTTTCACCTACCATCTGTTTAATAAACTCACCGCGCAGTCTTCCGTCGCCATGTTCACCACTTAAGGAGCCATTGTACTTTTTCACCAGCACTGCGATCTCTTCTGCAATGCTTCGGAATAGCTTATTGCCTTCAATAGTTTTTAAATTGATGATAGGTCGCAAATGCAGCTCGCCTGAACCGGCATGGGCATAGTGTACGGAGTGGAGATCATACATTTTCAGTATCTCGTTAAAGTCGCGGATATAAGCGGGCAGGTCGTGTACATCAACGGCCGTGTCTTCA
>JBGTIL010000406.1:0-6423 GCA_041745695.1 Chitinophagaceae bacterium
GCCCGTTGCAAAAAGAAGTTTAGTGAAGTTTATTTCTGCAGTTGCTTAAAAGGTTGACCGCAAACGGTTAGATAAACAGCAGTTTTAACAGCTGTTAACCCGTTGCTGACACAAGCCTTACCAGCTAGTATTAATAATCCCGATTCAGATCGAAGTTTTCCAGCTCGCGTCCTACAGCTGTTAAGAAGGTTGCGCCCAGGCTGCCATCTACCACCCGGTGATCATAACTCATAGACAGGTACATCATGTGCCGGATAGCAATGCTGTCGCCGTGCGGGGTTTCAATTACTACCGGACGCTTTTTAATGGCTCCCACAGCCAGTATGGCTACCTGCGGCTGGTTGATGATAGGTGTACCCATCAGGCTGCCGAAAGTGCCTACATTAGTGAGGGTGAAAGTGCCATCAGCAATGTCGTCTGGTTTTAGTTTGTTAGTACGGGCGGCATCAGCCAGGCTGTTGACTTTTTTGGCTAGTCCTACCAGGTTCAGTCCATCAGCATTTTTGATCACAGGTACAATCAGGTTGCCCGAAGGAAGGGCAGTAGCCATGCCAATATTGATGTCTTTTTTGACGATGATATTGTTGCCCTCCAGGGAACTATTGATCAGCGGAAACTTTTTGATGCAGCGTACGATAGCTTCAATAAAGAGCGGCGTAAAGGTGATCTTGGTCCCCTCGCGTTTCTCAAATCCTGTCTTTGTTTTTTCGCGCCACATTACCAGGTTGGTTACATCTGCTTCTGTAAAAGAAGTAACATGCGGACTGGTATGCTTACTGCGAACCATATGATCGGCAATCAGCCGGCGCATGCGGTCCATTTCAATGATTTCTACATTACCTGTGTAAGAACTGGCGGCTACCTGATTGTCTGCCGTTGTTTGCAATTGATTGGAAGCAGGGGCCGGCACTGTGCTGGGAGTGTTGCTAATGGTCATTCCCGATGTGGATTCTTTGCCTGCTTTCTTATCACTTACAAATTGTAGAATATCTCTCTTTGTTACCCTTCCTTCATTGCCCGTGCCCCTCATGTTTTCAAGCTCGCTCATGCTCACCCCTTCCTGACCGGCTATATTTAAAACGAGTGGCGAATAAAACCGGGCACCAGAACCTGCAGCAGCGGGTTCATGCGCCGTAGGCGGGTTTTGTCCTTCAGGTGCCTGCTGTGAAGTGGGGCGGTCAGCAGTGGGCTGAACCGGCAGCTGGTAAGTGGATGGGGCTGAGTGCTGGACGCCGCCTGCTGCAACTTTTTCGGAACCTTGCGCGCCACCGTTCGCCGCACCAGTCCTGATACGGGCTATCACGGCGCCCACAGGCACCACATCATTCACCGAGAACAGCAGTGCATCCACAGTGCCTGCCGTGGTAGACGGCACTTCGCTATCCACCTTATCGGTAGCAATATCCAGCAAAGACTCATCCATCTCAATAGTATCGCCGGGCGCTTTATGCCATTTTAAGATGGTGGCTTCCATGATGCTTTCGCCCATTTTGGGCATTATCAAATCAATTGTAGCCATCGGTTAAATTCTGTGTTTATGGATGTCGCTGATTGCCCTGCCTGTTTTCAACTGGCTTATTGCAATGTTGATTAAAGCAGTTGCGCTTTTTTAGAGCGTTCCTTTCACGCGCCAAAAGTAAGAAAAGGGCATTAATCCATCTATTATTCGCTTTCCTGCACCATGAACCGGCGCAGCATATTCAATGCAATGGAAGCAGTAATCTCCACATTGCGTTTGCGGTCCATATGAACAAAATGTTTTTCTGCCACTACTTTGCCCCTGCCTGCGATGGCAATCCATACGGTTCCTACAGGCTTTTCTGTGGTGCCTCCATCGGGTCCCATGACGCCGGAGGTAGCAATGCCATAATCCACATGCAGTAGTTGGAGTACAGAACCGGCCATTTCTTTTACAGTTTGCTCACTCACCGCCCCGTAGCTTTCAAGCGTTGAGCGTTGTACACCAAGCATGTTTTCTTTTACCTCGTTCGCGTAGCTCACTATACTGCCTTTGAATGAACGTGAGGAGCCAGGGCGTGCAGATAAAAGGTGGGCGATGTAGCCGCCGGTGCAACTCTCCGCCGTTGCCACCCATTCGTTTCTTTCCTGTAATAGTTTGCTTACAATCTCAACGATGGTGATGTCTTGTTCGGCAACCAGCCACTGCGCCACGTAACCTTTCATCGCAGCAAAATACTTTCCTATTTCCGCTTCCAGCTCCCCGCGATTGTCTCCCTTTGCAGTGAGCCGGAGCTTGACCATTCGGTAGTTGGGTAAGTAAGCCAATTTTATAAAATCAGGTAATGTATTTTCAAACGGCAGCAGTACGTCTGCCAGGGCCGACTCCGGGCATCCAAAGGTCAGTGCTGTTTGATGAATGATCTGTGGGAGGTCAAACTGCTTCTTGAGCCGCGGCACCACTTCTTTTTCCACCAGCCCCATCATCTCTGCGGGCACACCAGGAAGTGAAATATAAACAACGCCTTCTTTTTCAAACCACATCCCTGGTGCTGTGCCCCTGGCATTGTGCAGTACAGTACAATTGTCGGGCACCTCGGCCTGCTTGAGATTTCTGTCGCTCATGGCACGGTTAGCCCTGCTGAAAATGCCGCACACATGTGCTTCCACTTCCTTGTTTTGAATCAGGGTAGCCCCAAAATACGCGCAGAGCGCAGGCTTGGTGATGTCGTCGGCCGTAGGACCCAGGCCACCTGTGATAAAAATTATCTTTGAAAGTTTTGCCTGCTCCGCCAGGGTAGACAGGATGTCTTCTTTAATATCACCTATCGCCACGCGGCGCTTCACCCAAATCCCGATCTTATTTAATTCCTGCCCAATAAAAGCACTGTTGCTATCTATAGTTTGTCCGATAAGAAGTTCATCACCGATGGTGATTATAGATGCATTTACCTCGATCATAAGTGGTATTGCTTATTTTTATTGCAATGTACTTCTCAATGACAAGATCGATACTCCTTTTGTTGAGTGCTGTTGCCGTAACTGCCCTGCAGGCGCAGGGTGTGGCGGCCAAACTGAAAACAGCATTCGGGGTGTTTGAGTCAGATCAGCAACTGCAATACGGGTTGGCGTCTTTGTATGTTCAGAATGCTTCCACCGGCGCTGTAGTGTATGACAAAAACAGCCGGGTAGGTTTAGCACCGGCTTCCACACAGAAGATCATTACAAGTGCTGCTGCTTACGAACTTCTTGGTAAAGACTTCAGGTATCGTACGAATTTTGGTTATGCAAACAGGCCCGCAGGCAGCGGTGCAAGCAATCACATTATTATTACTCCTTCTGGTGATCCCACACTGGGTAGCTGGCGCTGGAAATCTACCTCCGAGGCTGCAGTGTTTGATCGCATCGCAGCTGCTTTTCGCAAAGGAGGCATCACCAGTACCGGATCAATTGTGATTTCAGACAGTGCCTGGCAACAGGAAACCATCCCTGATGGGTGGATCTGGCAGGATATCGGAAACTATTATGGCGCTGGCGCTGGTGCCCTTAACTGGAGAGAGAACCAGTACGACATCATCCTTCGTTCCGGGAAGGACATAGGAAGCCAGGTGCAAGTGCTCGGCACAGTGCCTGCGGTTATTGCTTCTACGGTAGCCTCTAAAGTGAAGGCGGCTGGCCCGGGCACGGGCGACAATGCTTACGTGTACTATTCCGGGTTTACAAAAGATGCAGTAGTGAGGGGCACCATCCCAATTAATGAAAACAGGTTCGTGATCTCTGCTGCTTTTGCCAATAGCGCACCCGAGTTTATGAACGCACTGGGCGCGGCGATAAATAAACAGGGCAATGCCAGCGTTGGGCTTAATGATGCAGACAAACATGTACTTGGAATCATCCACACAGAAATATCTCCACCTTTGGATAGTATCATCTACTGGTTCAATAAAAAGAGCATCAATCTTTATGGAGAAGCCCTGGTGAAAACATTAGGTGTACAACAAAAGGGACGGGGCAGCACTGAAACCGGTATTGAGGTATTGAAAAACCTTTGGAAGAACAAAGGCATTGATCCCGGCGAACTAAATGTCGTTGATGGATCAGGCCTATCACCCCTGAACCGGGTAACAACACATGCACAGGTAGCCATTCTTCAGTACGCACAGCAGCAAGCCTGGTTTAATTCTTTCTACCATTCGTTGCCTGAATACAATGGCATGAAATTGAAAAGCGGCACGATCCGCGGTGTGAAAGGTTTTTGCGGCTATCACACTTCGAAAGATGGAATCCGCTATGTCATCTCTTTCCTGGTAAACAACTACAGCGGATCTGCAGCATCACTGGTGCAGAAGATGTACCGCGTACTGGACGTCCTCAAATGATGGTGAGCTGCCTGGCAAACCACCCAGCCTATTTATTGTATTCAGTAAATAGGCAGCGCGTTGCGCAGCGATTCGCATGGAAAGGTTAACCCTGTTTCATTAACTTGCGGCCCGAATCACAAATATTTAGGATGGAGCAAAACTATAAGAACCACAGGCAGGTTGTTTACAGCTACTATATACTAACAGGCTTGCCTATCCTGGCTTTGATAACGATAGCTGCGCGTAGCCTGCTGAAGACAGATGGTGCTACGCAGGATCTGTGGATTGCGCTGCTGCTGGTAGGATGGATCCTGCTCACGCTCTTATTTCGTGCGCGGGGGTTTGCCATACTGGCACAGGACAGGGCTATCCGCGCTGAAGAAAATCTGAGACACTTACAGCTGACTGGCAAGCCCCTCGACGCCCGCCTCAACATAAAGCAGGTCATTGCTTTGCGTTTTGCCTCAGACAGTGAGCTGCCTCTACTGGCACAAAAAGCGGCAGAGAATGATTGGAGCAATGTGATGATCAAGAAGGAAATTCAGAACTGGCGCGCCGACTTTCACCGCGTTTAATTACCGGGCGATGAATCGGTCGAGGCTTGCCTTACCTGGGCCGAGAAAAAGTATAGCCAGGAAGGCAACGAGGTAGATAGCCGCGCTTTCTCCGTCACCAAAAAACTGTCCCTTGTGTGCGTAAAACAGCGCCACAGCCATAGCGATCACAAGCGGAATCGCTGCCAGCCGCGTAAACAAACCAAGTATCAGAAAGGCAGCACAAAAGAATTCGGCGAACACAGTGAGTGCTAAAGAGGTCGTAGATCCCAACCCGAAGGGATCGGCAAATTTGCCCGCTTTGTCTGCAAAGTTCATCAGTTTATCGAGACCATGATTCACCAGCATCAGCGCGCCTGCGCCTACACGCAAAACAAAACAGGCAATGGACAAGGCAGAATCGGAGGTGCGAATGCTGAATAATTTTTTCATCAGGATGAGTGGTTTTGGCAGCAATGTTACGCAAGAAAATAGTTTTGCTCAAAACAATCGCCCTAAGAATGTTTTGTTAAACCCCACCCCCTGCATCCGGTTTGCACCTCAATGGATGGATGTTTGACAACGGGTGAAATAATTGATCCAATTAAACGTTATCCCCTCCAACGGCTAAAGGCTTTATCTATGAAGAAGTATAGTTTACTCGTTTTTCTTTCCATTCTTTCATTTGTTTCTTTCGCCCAGCAAAATATTAATTACTCTTTTGCAGACAGCCGGTTTGAAATGGCAAAAGAGTATTTTCAAAAAGGACAGTACAACCTGGCCTATCCGTTGCTGAAAGAGTTGCAGCAGGAGATCAGGGAAACAGACCGCGTTAATCAGCCGATCAAAGTTGAAGAAATAGAATACTACAGAACGGTATCGGCATTGATCCAAAACGAAAGCCGCGCCGAGTATGATGCAAAACAATATATAGCTGTCACAAAGAACAATGCCCGGGTGCAGATGATGAACTTCCACCTGGCTGAATATTTTTTTCGTAAGGAACAGTTTACAGACGCAGTCGCATTGTACGAGGCTGCCAACATCTCTAACCTGAGCAACACCGAAATTGCCACAGCTAAATTTCACCAGGGCTATGCCTACTTCACCATGAAGCAGTTTAATCAGGCAAAGCCGCTGTTCAATACTATACGTCAGTCAAAAGACGACCCTAACTACATTGACGCTAACTACTATTATGGTTTCATTGCCTTCCGCGATCGCAACTACACCGAAGCATTAGAAAGCTTCAGGGTTGTGGAGAATGCTCCTGCTTACGAAGCTACTGTGCCTTATTATATAGCGCAGATCTACTACGTACAGGGAAGGAAGGATGAAGCCATAAAATATGCAGAATCGAAAATGGGTACCGGTAAGGCACAGTATTACGACCTTGAGTTGAAGCAATTGCTTGGCCATGCTTATTTTGAAAAGAAGCAGTATGCAAAAGCACTTCCTTACCTGGAAGACTATGTAACGCGTTCAGACAAGGTAAGAAAAGAAGACCTGTATGAGCTTTCTTACGCATATTACCAGGTGCCGAATTATAACAAAGCGATCGAAGGCTTTAA
>JBGTIL010000407.1:0-2374 GCA_041745695.1 Chitinophagaceae bacterium
TTACAGGAACTGAAGGTGACAATGCGATTTTCAATACCATCCTGGAAAATTTTGATAATCCCGGCGAGGATATTATTCTACAGGGAGGCCAACAGTATATGGTGATGGTTGAATATGTAGCAAGTGTTGCTGCTGACCCACAGATGTTCTTATTGGCCAGCGAAGAATGGAATTATAATGCCCAGGTTTTGGCGATGGATAGCGCTGTTGCCTTAGGTCTTGCAGCAGAACCCCTGTTCATGACAGCACTTGGTTTTTCACCTGATGGAAATATTGCTAACATCGATTATGAAGTCAATGAACTGGATGTGAATGACGCCCGTATATATTTTGGAGATGACATTGTACCCATGATCCGAATGGTGGTAGAGCCTATCATTAATACACATGAAGAATTGCCTGCTACCAACCTGGTGACAACCTTTCCAAATCCTGCCAGCGAAGTAGTTACTATAAAACTTGATTTCACCAAGCCATACAGCGATGTCAGGATACGCATGATCAATGCCGTGGGACAAACTGTACTATCTAAAAATCTAACAACCGTGATTACCCAACACCAGGAAAGCCTGATCGTAAAAGACCTGCCTTCAGGCAGCTACCTGATCCAGGTGGAAACTGTCGACGGACAACGGACAATACCCGTCAGCGTGGTCAGATAACTACATCATCATTATTTAGTAATTGCTTTTATATTAAAAACTCCGGGGGGATGGGCCTCCGGAGTTTTTTTATTGTATTCTGACAGTCGGAGGAGTTTCCCTAAGTAGTTAAACCTTAAAAAGGGCTTAATGGCTTGATTTTTAGCAAATTAAGTGTGAAAAAGTTTGTATAAACATGCAAGAAATTCGTAATTTGAATAAAATTTCTTGCAATATGTTAGGCAAACTTCCTCCCCATACAGATCAGGCGGATTTATTTCGATCCAGACTTACATCGATCATTAATTTGAATCATCCTCTTGTAAGTTTAGCCGATCAAATAGATTGGGCTGGTATTGAAAATGATCTTGCTCATTTGTATTCGGATGAAGGCAGGCCTTCAATTCCCATCAGGTCTATCGCTAGTGCTTTGGCATTAAAACATATGTTCAATGAAAGTGATGAATCAGTCATAGATCGGTGGATTGAGAATCCATATTGGCAATATTTTTCCGGTGAGCAATACTTTCAGAACGAACAACCATTTGATCCTTCTGAGTTTGTTCACTTCAGAAAGCGAATCGGAGAATTGGGATTTGAAACCATTTTAAGTTACACTGTTCGCTTGCATACACATGCTGAGATTGAGCAAGAAGTCCAAGTGGATACAACAGTTCAAGAAAAGAACATAACCTTTCCAACCGACGCAAAACTGGCCAGGAAAATAATTCAACAGTGTTTATCCATAAGTGCTGTTGAAGGCATTGAAGTGCGACAAAGCTATCGACGTGTCGTAAAGCAATTGATGAAAGATCAATACAATGGCAAGCATCCAAGTAGAATAAAGAAAGCCCGAAAAGCGATTCGAAAGCTTAAAACCATTGCCGGAAGATTGGTTAGAGAATTAAAGCGAAAGATTCATCCAGAGCTTTTTCCCAAGCACGCATTGATGATTGACAGATGTGAAAAAATTTTACTTCAGAAGCGATATGACAAAAACAAAATTTATTCTCTTCATGAACCTCATGTGAGTTGTATTGCTAAAGGGAAAGCACATAAACAATACGAGTTTGGTAACGTCGTAGCTATCGTTAAAGGAGCAAAGTCAGGTGTAATTACAGCTGTAAAAAGTTTTCAGGGCAATCCGCATGACTCCAGGACTCTTGACCAAACCCTTGAACAAAGTACACGAGTAAGAATTCAAGCCGGAGGAAAATCCGCCACCCATGCTGTTGTTGATAGAGGATTTAGAGGGATAAAGGAGGTGAATGGAGTAACCATATGCATACCGGATGTAAGAAAACACAAAACAGCCTATGAAAAAGTGAAAGCTCGAAAACGCTTTAGAGGTAGAGCAAGTATAGAACCCGTAATCTCTCATCTCAAATATGATAACAGAATGCTTAGAAATTATTTGAAAGGCATTGAGGGAAATATCAACAATGCATTATTAGCCGCCATCGGTTTTAACTTACGCAAGAAACTCAATAAAATAAAGACTGAAATAGCTTTTTTGCGCAATCTTTTCATCAATAGGATACGATTCATAATTCAGATAGGCTTCCAACTTAACCCCCATAAGTTATCTCGCCACCTGGCTATTCAAGTGATTGGAGCAGGGAGATGATAAAAGTGACTTTTTAAGGATCGACTAATTATATCTGGAATCTTGTGTCTGCAATCTGCCAAACTGGCATCAAAAGTTTTAAAGTCAATCAACGCAACGGGAAATC
>JBGTIL010000408.1:0-2608 GCA_041745695.1 Chitinophagaceae bacterium
ATAAAATAATTTCTCATTTTGGCGCAAAAAGCCGAGATTTTTAAAGACATTGTTCCTACTTCGACCTACGAGCAAATTGATAAAAATTTAAAAGATGCTTCGGGCTATAACCTTGAAATAGGAACAAGAGGAAAACTGTTGGGGCAGTTACAGTATGACATTAGTTTATTCAGTCTTCTTTACAGAAATCGAATGGGAACCCTGGTACTACAGGACAATGCGGGGCAGCCGTACACTTTTAAAACCAATATTGGTGATAGTAAACCAAATGGAGTGAAACTGTTCCTTCAATACAAGTTTCCCATCACCAACAATCTCTAAGCAGGATTATTTTCTTCTACTTCTTACATGAATGCAACTTACATTAATGGCCAAGTAGCTACAGGTTCGGTAAACAAATCTATTAAAGGAAACAAAGTGGAGGCAGTACCTAAGTGGATTAGTCGAAATGGAGTGGATTTCTTATACAAGGTCTTTAGTTGCACGATCCTTTATAGTTACACGTCAGCTTCATATCCAGATGCCCTAAATACTTTTTTAGCTCCTCCAAATGGTGCAGTGCCCGGGACTGGAATCCTTACAGATTGAGGGTCAAATATTTGAAGACAAGGTGTGTCAAAAATGAGTCGTGAGAAAATAAGAGCTTTAAGAGTGTGCCAGTATCATTCGATAATTACCACTTTCTACCTATCATTACAAATATAATCACGCAACTACGTTTTATCAGAATTCTTCTGACATTTTATAAAACTTATTGTGGTTCGATACCAATGTGCCCCGCATTGGTATCGACCAATGCATGGAGGAATTAGCCTTATTTTATAAACTGAAGCCACTTCTTAATAGTATTGATTCTGTGGTGAGGATCAGAGAAAAATCATTAAGGTTGGATTCAGAAAAGAATTAAAAATACTACCATTTGTTGGCAAAACAGGGGAGATCAAGACACTGTAAATTGATGTTGCCAACTAACAAAAAGACTTTGCTACCTCTGAAAAGGAATTCCGAGTACTTAGGTTCTACATATAAACGTTTCCAGTAAGCTCAAAACCGATTGTTATACTCTTTTTTAAAGATGCGTTTCAACAAATAAATTATTATTTTTATGTGACAATCCCGCTTATGCCAACCGTCTGTCTTGTTCCACTCTATCACCGCCGTCAAGAAAGCATCGCGGTTCGCTTTACAATGGAGCGAGAACTAGAGCGGCTCGTTAGAACGCTGCCATTAGCACGTTGGAGCCAGACGCATCGCACTTGGTACATTCCGCTGACAAAAGCTCATTACCGCGCGTTGGTTGATAAGCTAACCGCTGCCGGAGTGGGATTTGACGCGATCCTTCTGAAGCGCTACCTGGAACAACGAAAGACGCTTCTGCCCACGCCTTTAGGCGGTAGGGGTGCAGTCATTAATCAAGGGCAGGCCGCTTTACTGTTAAACAAGCAGCTCTGCGCCGAAAACCTTGAAGCCTACCGGCTCTTTATGGAGCGGCTCACCTTAAAGGCGTATAGCCCCAGCACGATTCGAACCTATCGCACAGAGTTTCTCTCGCTTCTCAGGATACTGGGGAAGCAAAAGGTCGAGGAGCTAAACGTTGAGCGCCTCCGCAGCTATCTTCTTTACTGTACCGAGCAAGAAAAGCTTTCCGAAGCCACCATCCACAGCCGGATTAATGCCCTGAAGTTCTATTTTGAAAAAGTGCTTAGCTGGGAGCCCTTGTTCTTTGAGTTACCCCGGCCCAAAAAGCCGCTCAAACTGCCCAAAGTGCTTGGTGAGGAAGAACTGCAAAGGCTCTTCAACGCCATCGGCAACAGAAAGCACAAAGCCATTCTTTTCACCGCTTATAGTGCGGGGCTTCGCGTCTCCGAGGTGGTGCAACTCAAACTTTCGCACGTCGACTCAGATCGTATGCAACTTTTTATAGAAAGAGCCAAAGGCAAGAAGGACCGGGTGGTCAATTTAAGCCCGGTTTTGCTAGATGTGCTAAGAGGTTACGTAAAGGCGTACAGGCCCCGCCCACAGGTTTACCTCTTTGAAGGCCTTTTACCCGGACAGCCCTATTCGGACACCAGCGCCCAACGGGTATTTCAACAGGCACGCCATCAGGCAGGCATCAAAAAAGAAGTAAGTTTTCATTCCCTTCGACACAGCTTTGCCACCCACATGCTTGAAAAGGGTGTAGACATCCGCTACATCAAAGACATCCTGGGTCACTTCAACATCAAAACCACAGAGCGGTACCTCCACGTCAGAAAAGAGCAGCTTGTGACACTGCCCTCCCCCTTGGATGACCTCTGGAAGAAAGGAGACATCGAATGGTGAGAAAATTGGCTTGCCAACCATTGCAACTTGAAAAAGCGAAAACGATGTGCCTGAAAATGAATGAACTAAGATTTTTTGTAGGATTAGCAGACGTTGGCTATTTTAGTGTTAGCCTCAAACAGTTCCGGTCGGTCGCCTCTCATTGACCTTTGCCTTCACATAAAGATTTTACCTCACGTTTCAGCGGGGTAGATCACAGATTTCTTTTCTTGTTTTATACTCTTTTATTCGCCGCGGGCGCTCTGTTCTGCAGCTTGATTTATTAGATCAGTCCTGCAGGCTTTAG
>JBGTIL010000409.1:0-2808 GCA_041745695.1 Chitinophagaceae bacterium
ACAACTAAGAATACTTGGTGAGCAGATCGGGATCGAGGTGTACATGGAGCCCGATAATAAAAACCCGGTCGATATTGCCCGCAACGCCATTCGCGAAGCACGGAGCAAAAATAAAAATGTAGTCATTATTGATACGGCAGGACGCCTGGCCATAGATGAGGCAATGATGACAGAAGTGGCCGACATAAAAGCGGCTGTATCTCCCCAGGAAATTCTCTTCGTAGTAGATAGTATGACCGGTCAGGATGCCGTGAATACAGCAAAAGCCTTCAACGACCGCCTCGATTTTTCCGGGGTCGTGCTTACTAAATTAGATGGCGATACCCGTGGTGGTGCTGCACTGTCCATCAAATACACAGTAAATAAGCCCATTAAGTTTATCAGCAGTGGTGAAAAGATGGAAACGCTCGACGTTTTCTACCCCGAACGTATGGCGCAGCGTATACTTGGGATGGGCGATATCACCACCCTGGTAGAAAGGGCGCAGGAGCAGTTTGATGAAGAACAGTCGCGCCGGCTTGAAAAGAAAATGCGCAAAAATCAGTTCGATTTTGCGGACTTCAAGCAGCAACTGGAGCAGATCAAGAAGATGGGTAACCTGAAAGACCTCATGGCAATGATTCCAGGCGTTGGCAAAGCAATGAAAGATATCGATATAAGCGACGATGCCTTTAAAGGTATTGAAGCGATCATCAATTCGATGACACCGTTCGAAAGAGGAAACCCTGATGACATTGATGCCAGCCGTAAAAAACGCATCTCCAAAGGGAGCGGCAAAGACCTGTCTGAGGTAAATGCTTTCATGAAACAGTTTGACCAGATGCGCGATATGATGAAGCAAATGAACAAGATGCCAATGGGGCGAATGATGCCGGGTATGAAACGATAAGAACTAAAATATTTATTAATGTTGCAACATTGATCTAAATTTGTTTTAGTTTCGCTTTACATACTTAAAAACAATTCAACATGAAAAAGACAAATCTATTTACAACAGGCCTGGTGAGTCTGCTATTTGCCCTCAGTGCCTGTTCTGATGCACCACAAGGCGATAAAGCAACCATTACAGATGCCCAGAAGCCGGCAACGGAGGCAGCAGACCAGACTTTTGTCGTGGACACTACTACTTCGAAAATCCGGTTTACAGGAACTGGCGTTGGTAAGAATCATCCAGGCACCTTTCCTCTTTCCTCGGGCACGGTAGCTATTGCTAACAACCAGATTACTGGTGGTGAGTTTACTATCAACGTAGCCGCAATGGAAGTGGAAGAAAAAGGTGATATGTTTCAAACAAAACTAAAAGGACACCTATTGAGCGGCGATTTTTTCGACGCTACAAAGTTTGGTACCGCTAAGTTTGAAATCACTAAAGTAGAACCCTACGCAGCCAATGGCACGGATACATCGATTGTTGCAGGCGCCAATTTCAGCATCAGCGGTAACCTTACGATCAAAGACGCAACAAAAAATATTACGTTCCCCGCTAAAGTAGACCAGGACGGCAATACTTTGAAAGCAAAGGGCAATTTCAATATTGACCGCAGACAGTGGAAGATGAATTACGGGAACGACAAAACACTCGGTGATAAATTTATTTCAGAAACTGTGAACATCGAACTCGACCTCGAAGCGAAAAAAAGCTAAACTGTTTCAAGCATACAAAGCGGCATCCGGTGGATGCCGCTTTTTTGTTTATTTCTTGTCATGCCTCAAGCCCATTGAAAGAATATCAGACAACAGGCAATGATGATGTTGCTTTGATGTGCAGACTTTACCGCTCCCACAAACACATGCTCCGCGCCGCTGCCAGCATGCTGTTGGATACTCTTACTTTAACGGTTATAATCGGGCGAAAGCCACCCTTTTTTGGTACATTTGCCCGACTGGATGAAACCCATCAGTTGACCTAAATTTCAATAAATGAACGATACTCTAGACACACTTGCCGTACCCCCTTCTTTGTCAGCAATGTCGGCTTATGGTGCTGATAGCATCCAGGTTTTAGAAGGACTGGAAGCGGTTCGGAAAAGGCCCGCTATGTATATTGGGGATATCGGTGTTAAAGGGTTACATCATCTGGTTTATGAAGTTGTAGATAATTCCATAGACGAAGCAATGGCCGGCCATTGCAAAAACATTCTGGTTACCATTCACGAAGATAATTCTGTATCAGTAGAAGACGACGGTCGGGGCATCCCGACGGGTATTCATGCAAAAGAAGGTCGATCAGCGCTCGAAGTAGTGATGACCGTTCTGCATGCAGGTGGTAAGTTTGACAAGGACAGCTACAAGGTATCGGGTGGTTTGCACGGTGTTGGTGTCAGCTGCGTAAATGCGTTGAGCACCCGGCTTCATGCCACCGTGTTCCGCGATGGAAAGATCTTTGAGCAGGAATACAAGATTGGGGCACCACAGTATCCCGTACGAGAAATAGGTATTAGTGATAAAAGAGGTACTACGATCCACTTCATGCCGGATAACACCATTTTCATCACATCTGAATATAATAAAGACATTTTAGAAGGTCGCTTACGCGAACTAAGTTTTCTTAATAAAGGGCTGAGCATCACGCTGAACGATCTGAGGGATAAAGATGATGAGGGCGTAACCTATACGAAAACCTTCCTGAGCGAGGGCGGCATCGTGGAGTTTGTGAAAATGCTTGATAGTAATGCGGGCCGCGTGGCGCTTTTGCCGGAGCCGCTGTTTGTGGAAGGTCGCGATGAAAAAAACAATGTTGCTGTAGAAGTAGCCATGGTATATAATACCGGTTACAACGAACATATTTATTCTTACGTAAACAATATC
>JBGTIL010000410.1:0-10076 GCA_041745695.1 Chitinophagaceae bacterium
AGCGAAGGCAGCTACCTTGTGGAGAACATCAATGATGGTCGGGACATTTATTGCTTTCCTATTGCACAAGACACCATTGTATTTACAGATTATAATGTGAAAGGTTACTTTGCAAGAAGCAGTGTTGGTCAAGTTATTTCATTGAGAAGCGAGTATCAGAATGAAACACAGGCAATGCCGAAGATGAAAACGAATGAATTTACACCTTCAGAGCACCTTAAAGCAAAAAGGTATACAGAAGCGAAGGAAGGTTTTAAAAAATTAAACCTGAACGAATACCAGATTACTTACCTGGCGTACGATTGGCTGAACAAAAAACCAATAGACGCACTGGCGGTAAAGGCACTCTTGGAAGTTGCCGTTGAGCAGCATCCTAAATCTTCAATTGTTTATAGCCGGTGGGGCGACTTTTACAAAGCAATTGGTGATAATCAGGCAGCTGCTAAGAGCTATAAAAAATCACTTGACTTGGAACCGGGAAATAAGGATGTTATAGAAAGCCTACGTAAACTATAGGCTGAATTGAAATTGAGCATAGAACAAAAGATGAGGATAAGAATGTCTGAAGCTTATCAGGAATTATTAACCCTTTTTGACCCTTACTGTCCCAAATTTGCCCAAACCTTCCGGTTTCTGCCCTAAACGGACATTGTAGTAGCCTCGCCGCGAATCGAACGCGGATCCAGGGCTTCGGAGACCCTTATACTATCCATTGTACTACGAGGCTGTGCTGCTGCAAACTATCTTCCATAGCAGCTACTTGATCAATCCGGGAGCATTAGTAGCAAAGATCTTTACTGCAATGGCGAGCAAAACTACACCAAAAAACTTTCGGATGGCAATCATACCTGCAGGTCCTAAAAGATGCTCAATGAAGCGCAAAGACTTCAGCACAAAAAAGATAAAAAACAAGTTCACCAGTATGCCGAGTAACACCGTAGGTTGAGAAAAATTTGCCTTCAATGAAATGATCGTAGTAAGTGTACCCGATCCTGCGATCAGGGGAAAAGCAATAGGTACCAACGTTGCCGCGCGAATGTCCTTCTCACTCTTAAAAAATTCCATTCCCAGTACCATCTCCAGCCCCAGGATGAAAATAACGATGGAGCCGCCTACAGCAAAAGAGCCTACATCAAGACCTAACAAACTTAAAAAAGGCTCTCCTAGAAAAAGAAAAAGAATCATCAGCCCACCCGATATAAGCGTTGCCTTCAATTCATTAATGCCGCCCATTTTATTCTTGAGCGACACAAGGATCGGTATCGAACCCACAATGTCGATCACGGCAAAAAGTGTAAACGAAACAGTAAACAGGTCTTTTGCACTGATACTCATTAGTGTTACTTTGGGTAAAAGTAGTGCAGCCGGCTGCAAACGCAAACCCTGACAGATGGGAGCAAAAGACCTGTTCGCGCCCTACAAATTAAAACGTAGTCCGCCATAAGCATTTAGTCGGGGACTGCTATAGCCGTAAATGGCTTCAAACCGTTCGTTACCTACATTCCGGATGTCAGCAAAAACTTTGAGGCGATCCGGAACCAAAGCAAACTCTCCGTACAAACTGAGCAGGACATAGTTTTTCAGTTTCAGCTCTACCTGCCTGAATGAAGCATCAAACGTAATGTCGCGGGTATTATTTACTGCCTGCAGGTTCGCACTGGCAAACAGCTTTTTGGTAAACTGGCTTCCTGCCTGTAAAGTGAATACGTGTTGCGGCCGCCTGAACAAGTTAAAATACACTGTGTCTTTTCCCCTGTTCTTAGTAGTCACCTTTCCGGTAGTGTAGGTGTAAAAAGCCTTCAGTTGCAAACGCTCGTTCGGTGCAAACTGAGTCTCCAGCTCAATGCCATGATCTTTTTGCCTGTCCTGGTTGATATAGAATGAAGCAAAAGTCACCGGGTCGAAAAAGAAAGCGATTGCGTCTTTTACCTTGCGGTCGAAATAAAGCGCCCGTATGTTTGCCCTGCGATCGGCGCTAAAATATTGTACGCCGCCTTCCACGTGAACAGAAGTTTCCGGATTGAGTTCTTTGTTACCATACTGCGAGTAGAGTTGGTAAAGACTAGGTGTTTTGTAGCCTGATGAAATGTTGGCAAACAATTTCCAACGGTCTTTGATTCTGAAGGAGGGATTTACATTATAAGCGAGATTGCCACCATAGGCAGAGTGGTTGTTGTACCGGAGGCCTCCATCAATGCTCAGACCCTTACCGGCATCTATATTGATGGCGGCGTAAAAGGCCAATTGTTTTTGCCTGGCACTGTCTGCCGCTAATGTTTTGCCGCTGCCGAAATTAGTGAGCGATGTCTGATCTGTATGAGAACTTCTCACATCAGTGCCGCCTGTAACCGTAAATCCCTGGAAGGGATACACCAGGAAGGCTTCTGCAAAATGCTCTGCCGTTTTATAACGCGAAGTACTGTAGCTGTAAAATCCATTCCTTGTGCCGGTAGAATCATCCAGGTAACTTCGACGGGTTTTATTAAAACTGTATAAGACATTGAGTTTCCCCCTTCCAACAGTGATGTCATTTCTTACTCCCGTTTGCAAGTTTTCAGCCTTGTACGTGTAATCTGTTTCATCTGTATAGCCCTGCTGATCCAGATCGCCTGTGTTCTTTGTAAACCGGAAAAATGGCTGCAGGCGAAATCCTTTACCAGCCTGTACACCAAAAGAGGCCTCTATGTTTTGCTGCTTGTATCCATCCCGCTCAAAACTCTTCCGAACGCTATCCGGTTTAAGCGCCTCACTGATTCCCGCGGTTGTGAAAGTGGAATAAGCAAGGTTGTAGTCAAAGCGATCCTTCTTTCCGGATATACCTGCACTTGTTCTTAACGTGTTAAAACTACCAGCACTCGCACTTCCATACACGGCAACCGGCTTCGTGCCTCCCTTGCGGGTAATGATATTGATCACCCCTGCAATGGCATCACTGCCGAACAAGGTTCCCTGGCTGCCTTTCAATATTTCAATACGTTCTACTGCGTCTATCGATATGTTGCGGATATCGAAATTGCTGCCTATGCCCGAGGCATCGTATACAGGCACGCCGTCAATGGTAATTAGCGTGTGTTCAACCCTTCCCCCGCGTATATAAATACTTTTGTCTTTACCGGGATTGCTATTGGCGCCATTGATGTAGATGCCCCCCTGTTCGCTCAGTACCTGTGAAAGGTCACGGCTCCCGGAATGCTCGATGTCTTTTCGGCTGATGATGGTAACCACCTTACCTGTGAGCGAAGATTTAATGGGAAACTTGTTCGCTGATACAACCACTTCGTCGAGGGAAGCTGTGTCTTGTGAAAATGCAATGTGTGGCGCAAAGACGTGACTGCCTGTAATAAGTGCAGCCACAACAAATTTTTTTTTCATGTTTAAAAAAAATGCTGGTGACTGCTCCCGGAAAAATGTTTGAAATATAAAAGCGTGCACGCAATTACATTCCCTGCTTTTCACCCGAAAGCGTAAATGGTTTCGATCTGAACTGGCAGGTCTTCTGGCTCAACCCTTCTTAACGCCTTCCCGTTGTTACACAGTGGCAATCTATTAAGAAACTTCCTTTCCTTCCCTTTCGGGCGATCGGGGGCTTTACAGCTACGGGGATAGCGCCGGACTTACACCGGCTTCCCTTTTCATTCTTCGCCTGAGGCGAAAAAACCAATTCAGGGCCAAATGTAACCGAGAATAACGGAATGGCGTTCTGCAAAGTTTTTTCTCAGCATCTGTGTGAATGCATTCCTGTTTTCAGCCTTGATCACGATCAACTGAATTCTCTTCACAGCTTCGGGGGTTCCGAAACTCCCTGTAGCGAAAACTCCGGCGTTGTTATTTGATGTACATTCAAAGCTGTTTAAACAAAGCTATGGACAAGCAACTATTTGCAACTGCAGTTGAGAAGGGCTACACATTCAACGGAGAAAAAATCAACATTGGAAGAGCCATGCTGAATGCGGAAATAGTGGACGGTGCTGATGTATACCTCCCATTAAAAACAATGAACCGCCATGGTTTAATTGCAGGTGCAACAGGCACAGGTAAAACAAAAACGCTGCAAATGATCAGCGAGGCGCTGAGTGGCGCCAGTGTGCCAGTATTGCTTCTTGATATCAAAGGCGATCTGAGCGGCATCGCAATGCCGGGTCAATTAAATGACAAAATAAACGAAAGAATTCAAAAGTTGAACATTGCCTATGCACCCCAGGGCGTGCCGGCAGAGTTATTAACCCTTTCCGACAAACCCGGTATTCGGCTGAGGGCCACCGTTAGTGAGTTTGGTCCTGTGCTCCTGTCTAAAATTCTTTCCCTCAACGATACCCAGGGCGGAGTGGTAGCGCTCATTTTTAAATACTGCGACGACGCCAGCCTGCCCCTGCTCGACCTGAAAGATTTTATTAAAGTATTGCAATACATTTCCAATGAAGGAAAGAAAGAGCTGGAGCAACAGTATGGCAAGATATCTACTACATCAACCGGCACTATTCTGCGCAAAGTGATCGAGCTCCAGCAGCAGGGCGCTGATCTTTTCTTTGGAGAACGCAGTTTCGAAGTAGACGACCTGATGCGTATTGGCGATGACGGAAGGGGTATGGTTTCCATTTTACGCGTGACCGAACTGCAGGACAGACCAAAATTGTTTTCAACTTTCATGTTGCAGTTGCTGGCGGAGCTTTATGCAACCCTGCCCGAAGAGGGAGATATGGAAAAGCCCAAGCTCGTGATGTTCATCGACGAGGCGCACCTTATTTTTAATGATGCTTCTTCGGTTCTCCAGGAACAGGTAGAAACGATTGTGAAGCTCATTCGTTCCAAAGGAGTTGGAGTATTTTTCTGCACTCAAAATCCTACTGATATACCGGCTTCGATCCTTTCTCAACTCGGGATGAAAATACAGCACGCACTTCGTGCCTTCACAGCAGCAGACCGCAAGACCATCAAGCAGGCCGCCGAAAATTATCCTGAGTCTGTGTTTTATGATACAGATGAATTGCTGACACAACTCGGCATAGGCGAGGCGCTCGTAACGCTGTTGAATGAAAAGGGAATTCCTACACCGCTGGTGCATACTATGATGGCACCTCCACGGAGCCGGATGGACGTGTTGACAGACAGTGAAGTGGCAGCCATTGTACAGAAATCCGGCATCAGGATGAAATACAACGAAGTGATCAACAGTGAAAGCGCTTTCGAAATATTAACCCGCAAAATGGTCACAGCCCAACAAAGAGGAGAGGAGATTAAGGCACTGGAAACAGCAGCGAAGGAAACAAAAAAACCGGGTGCCAAAGAGGAAAGCTGGCTCGACAATCCGATGGTGCGCAGTGCAGGGCGTACCGCAGCAACCATGATCACCCGGTCGCTCCTGGGCGTATTGGGGCTGGGTAGTAAGTCGCGCCGGAGGAAAGGCCTGTTTTAGCTGTACTATGTTGACTTCAAAATCCCAGCTGCTGACTGCAAGTTTGAAGCGCAGGCCGCATCCTGAATGAATGGTTTTACTGGTATTGCTATCACACTTTAGTAATATCGAGCATTCCATCTTCAAGTACCTGCAGTTTGTGCTCTGATTGCATAAAGCCAATCACCTTCCATATTTTTTCTTTTGTAAAACCGGGGAGTGCCTCCACCAACTGTATTACTGAAAGTGGTTCGAACGTAAGCAGCGCCTCAATGCGTGCACACAAGGACCCGAACTCTTCCGAGGTGAGCGCGGTTTTCCGAACCTGAAGGCAGGTATCACAAATCCCGCAGGGGAGTGTCGTGTCGCCGAAGTAGTGATTGATGTAAGCGCTGCGGCATGCACCCAGCTTTGTGTAAGCAAGCATGTTTTCAACCCGATTCACAAACGCCGCTTTTCGTTTGTTGTATTCCGTTAAATTGAGTGTCAGGTCTTCTACTGCCGGCCTTTTTTCGAGAAAGATAACCTGTGGGCTGCTCAACTGATGGATATAGCTGACTACACCGAAAGCATGCAATTCACCTAGCGCGTTTTGCACCTGGGCTACGCTCCACCGGAGGAGCTGTGCCAGCAGTTGTTCAGACACGAGTGCCGGGTATTCAATAATGCCTTCATAGGTGCGCAGCAAAGCTGTGAGCAACTCTTTATAAGCCGGGTGAGCAGCCGAAAAACTTCGCAGGTGGTCTTTCCCGGATGTGAAAACCAGGGTTGTGGGATTGAAGCTTTTTTCGTTAAAGTAGATCCATCCGTCTGCCTCGAGTGCTTTAAGTGCGTACAGGGTTTGGGTGGCCTTCAATTTAAAGTTGCGCACAAATTCATCAAAGCGAAATGGGTAACGCTGATCCTCTCCGTAGTTTACGGGCACCTGTAGAAAGTTAACCAGGGCGCTGTACACCTTCCGGATTTCTTCAAGCGTAGGATAGCGGGTCTGGTGCAGGTTGCCCAGTTCGCGGCTGTCTCTTTCGTCGTGTAGCAAAACCGCATATGATTTCCTGCCATCCCTGCCTG
Source organism: Chitinophagaceae bacterium (assembly GCA_041745695.1). Taxonomy (GTDB): domain Bacteria; phylum Bacteroidota; class Bacteroidia; order Chitinophagales; family Chitinophagaceae; genus Flavisolibacter. Next base: position 6,461 of record JBGTIL010000410.1, read on the forward strand.
CCCGACCGGCTTCCTGGTAATAATTTTCCAGGCAATCCGGGATATCGGCATGTACCACCAGGCGAACATCGGGTTTGTCTATCCCCATACCAAAAGCATTGGTACAAACCATAACCCTCACCTTGTCATCTATCCAGTTTTGCTGCCGGGTGCTCCTGTCATCTGCAGTTAAACCTGCATGGTAAAACTGGGCATTCAAACCATGCATCGATAGTAAGCCTGCCAATTCAACTGTGCGTTTTCGACTTTTACAATATACAATGGCCGGGCCAGGCACCTTCGTGATGATGGAAACCAGCTTTGTGTGTTTTGCTTCAGTTGAGAAACAGCTGTAGGATAAATTCTTTCGCTCGTAGGACTGCCGGAAAACAGCAACGTCCCGAAGGTGCAGGCGGGAGCAAATGTCTTTTTGTACCTCGGACGTGGCAGAAGCCGTCAGTGCCAGCACAGGTACACCGGGAAGCTCCTCTCGTAGCGCTGCTATTTTCAGGTATGCGGGACGGAAGTCGTAGCCCCATTGAGAAATACAGTGCGCCTCGTCTACCGCTATAAGATTAATACCGAGGGCGGGTAGATACTCTTTAAATAGCCCTGTATCCAGCCGTTCCGGCGAAACGTACAATACTTTGTAATTTCCGTAGGCAGCATTCTTTAGTGTTTGTGCTATCTGCCTTCCGGACTGGCCGGAGTAAATGGCCAGGGCACTGATCCCTTTTTTCTTAAGTCCTTCCACCTGGTCTTTCATCAGGGCAATCAGGGGGGAAATTACCAGGCAGATACCTTTCTGTGCCAGGGCTGGCACCTGGTAGCAAACCGATTTACCCCCGCCGGTTGGTAACAACGCAAGTGTATCTTTCTTTTCCAGTACTGAATTAATAATACGCTCCTGCAGGGGGCGGAAGGAGCTATGCCCCCAATATTTATTTAATATGTGCTCCAACTCATTCATTGCAGAAGCAACTAATTTATAACAGCCTGCATCAGCATTGTTTACACATTAAATTTTTCCAAAGGGCTACCATATTGCGAAGATGCAGATGGAAGGAACAACTCGGTCATTTCTTTTCCAGGGCTGTTAAAAGATCAAAGGCAGTTTGTACCTGTTTGTCGAGTTCTTTTAACTGGGGAATCGTTGCCCATTCCAATTCCAGCACCATTTCCAGACCGGCATCAACCACGAGGTATGCCTTAAGTGCTACCCGAAAGCGTTTGCGGGCTTTTCGTCTTCTTTTAGCATACAAACCTTTGGCAAGATTGAAATGGGCCATAAGGGCTGCCTTCTTTATCTGCTCCCCGATTTCCGTTTTGTTAGATGAATTGATAGCCTGATGAAGGTCGTAACAATCATATACTATTTTTTTGGAAAGTGAATACAGCGCTGATTTTTTGTGCCGGAGCTGAAGAAACATAGTTGGGTACGCAAGCTACTGATTATTGTCATTGCACTTAGTAGTAATGAGTAAAGAACTACGTTATTTTCTTTACAAATAATCGCACCGAGTTGGCAGCCAGTACAACATCGCTCAAACCCATGACGAGCGCACCAAAAGTGGGTGTTAACAGTCCAAAAGCTGCCACTGGAATAGCGATGATATTATAGATAAAAGCCCAAAACAAATTTTCTTTTATTGTAATATAAGTATGCCTCCCCAATCCCAGTGCCGTAGGAAGCTTTTTGAGTCCGCTATTCATTAAAACTACCTGCGCACTCTGCATTGCGAGTTGTGAGGCCTCGCTCATACTAATGCCAATAGTTGCTTTGGCAAGTGCAGGTGCGTCGTTGATGCCATCTCCCACCATTACAGTAGGCTGTATTGCTGTAAGTGCGGCCACCCTCTCCAGTTTCTGTTCCGGTGTTTGTTCTGCGATCACTTCTTCAATGCCTAAATTTTCTGCAAGTCGTTTGCACGAAGCCAGGCGATCACCACTTAGCAAAATTGTTTTGATGCCCTTTTTTTTGAGGTAGTCAATAACGCTTTTTGCTTCCGGCCGGGCTTTGTCGAGCAGATCTATCCATCCAAGTAATTTATCGTTTTGCAAGACGTACACAGAGTGCGTACCATCTGCAGTAAGGTGAGCAGCTACAGCATAAGAGCCGGCGATAAAAATGTTTCCATCCTGGTCCGTGGCTTCCATGCCGCGCCCTTTTATTTCGTCAATCTTTTTCCACCGAATTTCATCGCTGCCTTTCCATTCCCTTGTGATGCTTTTTGCCAGCGGATGGGTGGAATATTTTTCCAAGGAATACACAATTCTTTTAAAGCCATCTTCTGTTACGTGCTCAGTAGCGACCTCGAATCGGTCGATGGTAAATATTCCTGTTGTGAGCGTACCTGTTTTGTCAAATACCACCTGTTTGATGTTTTTGAATAGTTCGAGGCTGCGCGCATTTCTAAATAGGATACCGTTTCTGGCTGCTCTTCCCAATCCCACGGCAATGGCTGCAGGTGTTGCAAGGCCCATTGCACACGGACAGGCAATCACCAACACTGCTATGCTGCGCATCAGGGCATCGCCAAAATCTGCCAGGTAAATCCAGTTTGCTATGAGGGTAATGGCCGCGATGCTTAGTACTACAGGCACGAATACAGCACTGATGCGGTCTGCCATTTGCTGCACCGGTGGCTTTTCTCCCTGTGCCTGTTGCACGAGGTTCACAATGTTGGAAAGCACCGTGTCATTGCCTACTGCCGTTACCTGGGCTTTAACGGTACCTTCTTCCAGGACGCTTCCTCCAATCAGGCTATCTTTTTTTGTTTTCGTAACAGGCAGGCTTTCACCAGTAAGCAAAGCCTCGTTTACCGAAGCATCTCCCCATAAAATTTTACAGTCTACAGGTACCTGTTCACCCGTGCGTACCAGGATCAGATCACCAACTTTCAAGGCCGTATTCTCAAGCGGCATGATCACCTCCTGGTGGTGTTCATCGAATGCGATCATATTAGCCATCACCTTTTGCGACTTCACCAGGGCTTTCAGGGATCTTTGTGTTGATTTTACAGAAGCACTTTCGAGATACTCGCCCAAAAAGACCAGGGTGATAATGGTGGCAGCGGTTTCATAAAACAGGTAATCGGCACCCAGATTTAGAAGCGTCCCCACCAGGCTATAAATAAATGCAGAAGCTGCACCAATGGTAATCAGCACATTCATGTTGGGCAAACCGTTCCGGATGCTCTTGATAGCCGAACGCCCAAAATGGTGCATGCCAACAAAAAAGGGTGGAAGTGCAAGCGCCATCTGTATCCAATGATTCATCAGCCAGTGAAAATGCAATCCTGGAATCATGTGCATCATCAGTATCACCGTAAAAGGAAGACAAAACCAGAAGCGCTGCAGATTGGTAGATAAAAAACGTTGTTTATTGCTAACGGGGGCTCCCGAAACTTCTGCTACCCTGTAGCCCAGTGCATGTACGCCTTCAGACAGCGTTTTATCAGAAGCGGCGCCGTTTATTTTGAAGGATACATTTCCATCAATGGGATTAACGGAAACATCTTCTGCCCCACTTTTCTGCAGGTACTTATTGATGGCCAGTGCGCAATTGCTACAGGTCATTCCCTCTACTTTCCATTGGATGGTTTCCATTCTGCTGCAAAGTTATACCCGTTAAAAG
>JBGTIL010000411.1:0-10389 GCA_041745695.1 Chitinophagaceae bacterium
TGCCGAAGGCATCATATGTATATAGCCAGAGCCTGTAAGAAGGATACGACCCCTTCGGGGTCGCACACAATGAACGGATGGCGTCTATAAATAGATCATCCCTGCGGGATGAAAAGCCACCGTGCCGGGCACCTTCACGCAATGGTACAGTCAAATTGTTTTTGCCGTCAACGGGCGTCAAAGCCTGAAGTGGGCAGCCGGGGCAGATCCATTGAATAGATACATCTCCGGCATCGTTCAAAACCAACAACAAAAATACTTGCCATCAACCGCATGCCCTATCAACGTCTTCAAACTGCACTGCCGGATAACGTTGTCTTTCTTTTCTGTGGAGCTGGGATGGAGGCTTGAGGTGGTGGCAACAACTAATCCTGCAAACTGGCCGCTACCAACTCGGCAATGTCTAACACTTCCACCTCGCCGTCCTTATCTGCGGCCTTCACCCCATCGGTGAGCATGGTGTTGCAAAAAGGGCAGGCAGCTGCCACTATTTGCGAACCGGTGCCAATCGCTTCATTAGACCTTTCCCAGTTAATGCGTATAGCACCCGGTTCCTCTTCTTTAAACATTTGTGCGCCTCCTGCACCACAACACAAGCCATTCTTTCTGCAGCGTTTCATTTCAACAAGTTCGGCATCGAGTGCTTCCAGCACCTTGCGGGGCGCTTCGTAAATGCCATTAGCCCGGCCGAGATAGCAGCTATCGTGGTAGGTGATCTTTTTGCCTTTGAAAGGCTGGCCCTCTTTCAACTTAATTCTTCCTTCGTTGATCAGGTCTTGCAGGAACTGAGTGTGATGAATTACTTCAAACTTACCCCCGAGTTCCGGGTACTCATTTTTGAAGATATTGAAGCAATGGGGACAGGTTGTCACAATTTTCTTCACCCCGTAATTATTCAGCACCTGGATATTCTGGTAGGCCATCATCTGGAACAGAAACTCGTTGCCGGCACGGCGTGCGGGGTCTCCGGTGCATGTTTCTTCCGCACCCAGGATGGCGTAATTGATGCCTACTTTATTTAAAATGGTGGCAAAGGCCTTTGTGATCTTCTGCGCCCTCTGGTCGAACGATCCTGCACACCCAACCCAAAATACAATGTCCGGCATTTCTCCGGCTGCCACTACCTCTGCCATCGTTCTCACCCTCATAAAAGAAAATCTATTTAAAATCCGTTGCCTAAAATTGCAGCCAGTACAATTATGGCGATGATCAGTAATAATATTGTTGCACTTCCCGTTACCAAACCAACGATACCCTGGGAGTTGGAATTCCCTTTAAGCGATATGGCTCCTAAAACAATGGCTACTATAGCGGCCGGGATAGCCAGGATATTAACCACCGGGATAAACAGTCCAACAACGCTACTGATACCCAGGATCATTGATGCTTTGCCCTGTCTTTTCTGCCGTGCAGTAGGTTCGCCCTTTTCAGAAGCTAACTTTCGCAACAGCGTTTTCTGAACCAAACGCAGCTTCAGCCTGTCAATAAAGGAGCGCCTTTTGTCACCCCGATTCAAATTCTGGTGAGTAGCATTGGGCAATGTTCGTTGTTGCAGCAATGCAGTTCCCCCACCTAGTACCGCGGTATCGCCAGGAAGAATAGTGGCTGCATTTGCAGGAAAGACATTCGCCAGGAGCAGTAAATAAAGAGCTAAGGCAATTAAATTTTTCAAGCAGTTTAGTTTGTTCCAAATGTAATACGAACCGTCTGATTTCAATCATCCCGAATTCACTTAGATCACTTGTTCTCAAAGCTTTATTTTTGAACACCTCAAATAACAGATAGTTTAATGGAGAAATGGAGCAATTGGGAATCCTGGCCTTTCTGGCTTCGGTATTTAAATATAACTCCTATGTGGTTCTGGTACTGCGTTCGTGCCAGATCCTGCTGGTTCTTCACGCCCTCTAATCCTACGCTTACTTTTGGAGGTTTTGAAGGTGAGAGCAAGAAAGAAATGTATGAACAGCTGCCACCCGGCTCTTATCCAAAAACTGCCTACGTGGCACCCGGAATTCCATTTACCGATTTAAGAAACCTCGTACACGCCGCAGGTTTCACCTATCCATTTATCGTAAAGCCCGACGTAGGCATGGCGGGTATCCTGTTCCGGAAAATTGATACTGAAGAACAACTGGAAGCCTACCATGCACGGATGCCCGTGGAATACCTGGTACAGGCTTTAATAAAATTACCACTCGAATTCAGCGTGTTTTACTATCGCCTGCCTTCCAGCAACAAAGGTGTGATAACAGGGCTGCTGCAAAAGGAGCCGATGCATGTGATCGGTGATGGGCAGTCAACACTGATTGAACTCATAGCGTTGCATCCAAAGGCAAAACATAGAAAAGAAGAGTTGCTCGTGTGGCACCGCCAAAAATTATCTGAACCCATTCCGGCTGGTGAGAAGTACTACCTTACACATGCAGCGAATCTCAACCGGGGCGGAAGTTTTGTAAACCTGCACCACGAGATCGATGCGCGCCTGCATGATGTTTTCGACAAACTAAACCTTTATTCAAAAAACTTCTTTTATGGCCGCTATGATCTTAAGGCGGCTTCACTGGAGGAATTAAAGGAAGGAAGGAATTTTTTGTTAATGGAATACAATGGAAGCGGAGCTGAGCCGAACCATGTATACAGTTCGGGCTATTCGCTGAGAGCTGCACACAACGAGATCCTTAAGCACTGGGAAGTGCTGTATGATATCTCGGTATATAATAACAAAAAGGGCATCCCCTACACATCATTTACCGAAGGGTTGCAATTTTTGCAAAAGGCCAAGAAGCACTTTGCGCTTCTGAATAAGATTGATGCGGTGGTGTAGCGGTACAATAATCGATAGAGGAGAACTAATATTTGCTGCATGTCTAAATTAGGACGCATATTTTTTACAGGCATGTTCATCTCCTTTTTAGGGTCACTGCCATTAGGTACCCTGAACATAGCCGTTATGCAAATCTCTATCAGTGATGGCATCGCTCAGGCTGCCCTATTCGCTTTTGGTTCTTTGGTTTCGGAGGTGATCTACGTGCGCCTTTCACTGGTGGCTATGGACTGGGTGCGTAAGCAGCAAAAACTGTTCAGAGTGCTCGAGTGGGTAACACTGGGCATTGTGATCGCACTAACGGTATCGAGTTTCTATGCGGCACTGCATCCTTCGGTTAAAGAGAATGTATTTTTAAGCAGTTCATTAAATCGTTTCGTGTTGGGGCTTGTCATGTGCGCCCTGAACCCGGTACAAATACCTTTCTGGTTTGGGTGGAGCACCGTGCTTTTTACGAAACAGATCCTGCTTCCAAAAAATAGTCATTACAACAGCTACATTGCCGGTATCTCCCTGGGCACAGTTGGAGGTAATTGTGTCTTTATTTTTGGCGGTCAGCTCATCGCCAGTAAACTGAGCAACAATGGGGCGTTGTTAAGCTGGATCATCGGTGGCATCTTTGCCCTGACAGCGGTGATACAGGCCTATAAAATGGCAACAAAGAAAAATGTAGAGCACCGTATAGATCATCCCGAGGAAGAGACAAGACAGTTTGAAGACCAGGTAGATGAGATCAATCGTGAGGACACTACCTGAAACGATCGTTCCCCCCCTAATTCTTCCACGCTCTATCCGTTCAATTCTTCCGCCCATCTGCTCCGGTCATCGGGACTGAATTTCCACGGGGCAAAATTATTTTCAATATTACTGTACATGCCATTCCATTCGGTAGGCTGGTTGCTTTCTTCCAGCGCCAGGTAGCGTTTCAACTGGTTGATAATATGCAAGGGGTCTATAAGCACGGGGCAGGCTTGCACACAGGCCTGACAGGAGGTACAGGCCCAGAGTTCCTCGGTGGTGATGTAGTCGTGGAGCAGGGTTTTATTATCTTCCCCTTCAGGCGTTCTGCCATCGCGGTGGGCACCAGCAATTTCAAGCCTGTCGCGCGTATCCATCATGATCTTTCGGGGCGACAGTTTTTTGCCGGTCTGGCTTGCAGGACAGGCTTCTGTACACCGTCCGCACTCGGTGCAGGAGTAGGCGTCCATCAGGTTCTTCCAGCTTAGATCAGCAACATCTTTTGCACCAAATTTTTTGTGTTCCTCAGCCGCTGCTTCGGGTACCAGTGAAGGGTCCAAGGCATATAAAACCTCTTGTTGAATCTCCGGCATGTTTGTCATTTTTCCCTGCGGCTTCAGGCGGGAGAAATAAGTATTTGGAAAAGCGAGCACTATATGCAAATGCTTGGAGTAAGGAAGGTAATTAAGGAACACGAATATGCCTGCGATATGCAGCCACCAGGAAGCCCGCTCAATGCCTGCGACGGTGCTTCCGTCCATCTGTTGAAAGAGCGGGGCAATAAGGCTGGAGATCCAAAAGGGGCCTGTTGTTGTAGCTGCATAGTGTCCGTAGTTTTTCTGTTGAAGCACGTTGTCAGTGGCATTCATCAAAAGGAACAGGCTCATAAGTACTATCTCGAAAATGAGGATCAGGTTGGCGTCTTTTCTCGGCCATCCATTGAGATCGGCTCCTGTGAGACGCGGTATCCGCATATTATTCCTGCGGATGAGAAAAACGACGCAGGCCGCAAGTACCAGCAAGGCAAGAATTTCAAAAAGATTTATAAGCAAGTTGTACGCGCTTCCCAGATAGGGTGCAAACAACCGGTGTGTACCCAGGATGCCATCCAGTACAATTTCGAGAACTTCAATATTGATAATGATGAATCCGGCATATACAGCAAGATGGAGCAAAGCAACGAGCGGCTTGTCGAACATCCGCTTCTGACCCAGACCCATCAGCAGCATCATGCGCCACCGGGTACCCGGATCATCAGTGAGTTTTTCTTCTCTGCCCATTCTGATGTTGCGCCTGATGAAGGATACCTTTTTGCTGAACAGCCAGGTAGCTGCTCCTAATAAAACAATAAACAAAATTTGTTCTATGAAATGCATGTACAGAAATTAGATTTGCTAAATTAATTCAGGAATTAACAAAGATGGAAACAGATATTTCTCGGCCAAATTGTATTCTAACCGGGGAACGGATAAGAAGGGCTATTCGCCGAATGGCTTTTCAGATTGCAGAAAACAATGCCTCAGAAGCTTCCATCATTCTTGTGGGTATCATCGGAAATGGCAGCGTTGTAGCCCGGCAGGTGCGGGACGAACTCACCAGGATCATCGATCTTCCCGTACTATTGAATCGTATAACACTGAACAAGAAAAAACCCCTGGATGCCACCGTTGATGAAGAAATGGATTTTAATGGTAAGGTGATCATCTTAATAGACGACGTGTCGAACACCGGCAAAACATTGTTGTATGCACTTAAACCCTTCCTGCTTTTCGAACCCAAGAAAATCCAAACCCTTGTTCTGGTAGAAAGAAGTCACAAGCTCTTTGCGGTGCAGCCCGACTATGTTGGATTGTCTGTAGCAACAACGCTGCAGGAACATATTACTGTAGAAATAGAGGACGAGCAGATTACAGGCGCCTGGCTTCATTAATGGGCACTCGCGCAGTGAAATCGCGGGTAACAGAAATAACTGAAGTAATTACCCATCAGGAACAGATTAAAAAAATAACAAATACCCCTTCAAATGTCCGCCGGATAATTCAAGTGCCGGAGCCGGCATTTTAATCATGTTCAGTAGGGAGAACAACGTCTTAACGCCGCGCCTGCCGGTTTTTATTTTAGTGAAGTCGACATCAGGCGAGAGGTACCATTGGCGTTGGCGCGCTATGTCTGGACGATTGAAAGTGAGTGTTCCGCTTTTATCGTAGCCAATGTTTTCAAACCCTCCAAACACACCTGTTGCACCATACCCAACCGCGAGGTTCAGCCATTGTGGGAGATTGTGCTTTTTGCTAAACGAATTCAGGTTAGCGCTCAGCCAGTAGGTTTGACCATTATAGTCTTTCAGGATGCGTTCGGAGAGAGTAGGGCCAAAGAGATTGTCTGCCCGTTGTTTTAATCCGGGTTGGTAAGACACGCGGTGCGAGGAAAATTTTAGCTGTAAGCGTTGCTCTTTCCAGGTGAGCTCCTGCGACACATACATGGCGGAACCAAGGAAGTTAGCACCCATGTCAGCCCAGCTCCAGCCCCATTCTTCCGAGTGCGCATCGAGGTATTCCAGGATGGTTTGATAACCGATGCTGCTGATGCCTCCCAGCCACACTGCCTTGGTGTGCGGCACGCCTGCCCACGACCACAGCCCCTTCGAATATTTGGCAATATTGTAGGCTGTCCATACATGACCGGCTTTATCTAGTTGCAGCCACTCTTTACTATCGTCGAATGTATGAAAACTGGTGCGGGGGTAGTTTTTATACCAGGCCTGACCTAACAGAAACATGGTGCCTGCATAACCTGTGATGTGAACCGCGGCAATGAGTCTCTCGCGACCACGGTTTGGCGACTGAGAAGCAGGCGAAAACACTGTGCTGTCAAACGAAACCAAAGCAGTATCCCTTAGCGCAGGCAACATGATAGCAGAATCGCGCTTCATTTGTGCTGCTCCGCCTAAGCCGGTCAATAAGAAAATACCAAGGATCACAGTCTTCACGCTTCAAATGTACAGGACCTTTAAATTCGCAATCATATAAATTGATACCTTCAATACTTTTAACGAAACACAGAACAAAATGGATGCAGCAATAGAAGCAAAAGTAGCAACCTGGTTAAGCGGCGCCTTTGATGAAGCCACCAGGACAAGCGTTCAGCAACTCCAGGCGAAAGGAGATGACGACCTTGCCGATGCTTTCTACCGCAACCTCGAATTTGGCACTGGTGGTTTACGGGGCATCATGGGCGTGGGCACCAATCGCATGAATAAATATACCATCGGTATGGCTACACAGGGCTATGCCAATTATTTGAAAAATAGTTTTCCAAACGAAAAGATCAGCGTAGCCATTGCGCACGACAGTCGCAATAACAGCCGCTTTTTTGCAGAAACCGTTGCCAGCGTTTTCGGGGCTAACGGCATCCAGGTCTATCTTTTTGAAGCGCTCCGGCCTACACCCGAGTTGTCTTTTGCCATTCGTAAGTTGGGCTGTAAAGGCGGTGTTGTATGTACGGCCTCGCACAACCCAAAGGAGTACAACGGCTACAAAGCATATTGGGAAGACGGCGGTCAGCTTGTGCCGCCACATGATGAGAACGTCATCAAAGAGGTTGAGAAAATTCACCAGGTCAGTGATGTAAAATGGACCGGTGGTGAGCACAATATCACTTCAATTGGCAAGGACTTAGATGAGGCTTACATCAGTATGGTGAAAGGGCTGAGTGTGTATCCCGATGTGATTAAGGCACAAAAAGACCTGAAGATTGTATACACATCTATCCACGGTACCGGAATAACACTTGTACCGCAGGTATTGGATGCCTATGGTTTTGAAAATGTAATCATTGTAGAAGAGCAGGCAATTCCCGACGGAAATTTTCCAACTGTCGTGTCGCCTAATCCGGAAGAAAAGGATGCCATGCGTATTGGTCTGGAGAAGGCAGAAGAACTGGATGCCGACATCCTCCTGGGGACAGATCCAGACGCTGACCGTGTTGGCATAGGTGTAAAAAATAACAGAGGTGAGTGGATACTCCTCAATGGAAATCAAACGGCTGTTCTTGCTTTCAATTACATGATAGAAAGCCGTAAAGAAAAGGGCATTGCACAGGACAACGACATGGTTGTAAAAACCATTGTGACCACGGATATGATCGACGCTATCGCCAAAAAAAGCGGGATCAATTGTTACAATGTATTAACCGGTTTCAAGTGGATAGCGGAACTAATTCTTGAGAAAGAGAACACCGAGAATTATGTGATCGGAGGGGAGGAGAGTTATGGTTTGATGATTGGTTCGCAACTCAGGGATAAGGACGCTGTATCTGCGGTGGCTATTCTTTGTGAGATGGCCGCCTACGAAAAAAATAAAGGCCGGAGTTTGTATCAACGCCTGGTTGACCTCTACGTCGAATACGGTTTTTACAAAGAGCACCTAATATCGATGACCAAAAAGGGCATGAACGGGCAGCAGGAAATAGCAGCGATGATGGAAGGCTTCCGCAGCAATCCTCCGCAATCACTTGGAGGTAGCAAGGTGGTGAGCCTGCTCGATTATCAAAAGCAACAGGCAACGAACCTGGCTTCCGGCAGTGTTGAGCCTATCCTGCTTCCGAAGTCCAATGTGCTCCAGTTTCTCCTGGAAGACGGCAGTAAAATAAGTGCGCGACCATCCGGCACGGAACCTAAAATAAAATTTTATTTCAGTGTGCATACCTCTCTTGAATCGGCTGATGCTTTTGAAAAAACGCAGGCAGCATTAGCCGCAAGGATTGAGGCCATTATCGAGGATCTGCCCATGTAAAAAAGTGCCCACTTCGGAGCACTTGGATAAAACGGTGTAGGGAATTTTGTCGGGCGGTTTATCCAGGGTTGGTGATACAAAGTAACAGCACTGGCAAACATCGTTCTTATTACATTCGGTGAATACGAACTATTGTTCGATAAAGCCGGCAATTTGCAACCGGCCATCGGTTGGCAGGCACTAGACAAAATTGATCTTAAGGTTTGGTAAATGGCACCAGCCTGGGCACCTGCTGCCTATACTGGCGATAGGCGTCGCCAAATTCGATCAAGAGCTTTTTTTCTTCCAGCCCAATACCAATAAGTGTATAGCCGGTTATAATCACACAAGAAATAAGTAGCGACGCAAGTGGCAACAGGATGAAAGCTCCCCAGATGAACAAGAATGTTCCAAGGTAAAGGGGATGCCGTACATATCGATGAATGCCATCTATCCGGAGATCGTTGGCCACCACCTGGTTGGCAAATAAACTTTTCAAGCCACTTAGGCTTAGAAAATATTTCCTTATACAAATAATCATTATTACTGCACCCGTTGCACCGATGCCGCAACCAATAACGATGTGCACTGTAGCCGGTTCAAACAGCAGGGGAGACTCGAGGAATATTTGGTAAATTACAACAACAGCGAGTGTTGTAAAAGCTACAATAGTGTATATAGCCCGATACCATTTATTAAATGAAGGGTAGGAATCAGCAACCTTTTTTTTTAGCCTGAGATCGGCAAGCACGCTGTGCAGCACGCAGAAAATTATCCAACCTACCGCCAGTACAAGATGTCGTTCAAGCATCATATAAAAATACCGCTTTTAGCCTTTGCATATCAGCAGCAGGGCAGGTTATCTTTGCATCATGAGGAAGTTCGAGGACACCTACCGGCACAAGGGTATGCGCAGGAAGCTGATTGATACCATCAGGCAAAAAGGCATAACCGCTGAAAATGTGTTGGAGGCGATGGATAGGCTGCCACGTCATTATTTTCTCGACTCCGCTTTCGATGAAGTGGCCTATGAGGATAAAGCATTTCCCATTTTAGAAAAACAAACAATCTCTCAACCCTATACTGTAGCCTATCAAACCGAACTGCTTGAACTAAAACCTCACTCCAAAGTTTTGGAGATCGGAACCGGAAGCGCCTACCAGGCCTGTGTATTGGCAGAACTTGGCGTTCAGCTTTTTACTATTGAGCGTCAGAAAAAACTCTTTGAAAGCAATAAATCGTTCGACTTCCTTAAACGCTACCGGAACATCAAGTTTTTTTACGGAGATGGATATGAAGGCTTGCCAACTTATGCCCCCTTCGACCGCGTTTTGATTACTGCGGCTGCCCCAGATATACCCGCCCGGCTCATAGAGCAAATGAAAACAGGGGGCATGATGGTATTACCTATGGGAGAGGGAAGCGTTCAGGTAATGAAGCGGATCACAAAACTCGATGATGGAACCTTACATACAGAGATCTTCGACAAGTTCTCATTTGTACCCATGCTGGTAGGAAAAAACAGTTAGTTCTATAACCTTGTGCGATCTGTATCAGGCATTGCATAAGAATCACAGCGTGAGTGTATGTCTGATGACTGCCGGCAACCGGTCGGAAGCTGTTGATGGCTATTGCCCGGGCGTAGCGCACAGGCGTGACGATACTTACCGCTGTATCCTTCTCCATCAGTCTAAACTTTTATTATCTTTCGCAACATTTTCTGCCCATGCGTATACTTTCTTTTATTTTCTCAACAGTCATAACTATAGCGCTGGTTTTTGCCCTGTCCAACAAATGGGGTTCAGTTCCACCGCTTGGCAGTTTTCTTAGTCCGCAACAGGGATTTTGGCAGAACGCAGAACCTTCCGATCATAACTGGAGTGAAGGCCTCAAATTCGACGAGCTGCAGGGAAAAACCTCGGTATACCTCGACGACCGTCTGGTACCACATATTTTCTCCGAGGTAGATGCAGATGCATATTTCGTCCAGGGTTTCATTCACGCGAAATTTCGACTGTGGCAGATGGATTTTCAAACGATGTACGCCGCTGGCAG